>JAISYG010000098.1 GCA_031270075.1 Dysgonamonadaceae bacterium | reverse complement strand
ATATTTCGCTGTTCACCAGCGATTTTTACGGGTCAAAGATAAATCTTTTTTTTTATACTATCAAGTTTAGTACCAAAATAATCAAAGAATTTTTAAGGAATTTTTATTGGGATAGTTTTTTCTTGCTCGGCGAAGGTTCCAGCCTTGCCAAATAATCGCTAACGATCTCTTGCTCGGCGTAGACACTGCCTGCTTCCCTTCCGCACTACTCCCCTACCGCAGGTCGATGACCTGCGGTGATGAAAATCTTGTCTTTGGCTCCGCCGATTTTCAATTCAGACAACAAGCACAACACCCCAGCCTCTGCCTGAATTGAAAATCGGCGGAGCCAAAGGCAGATATCATTAGCGCAGGGCAACGCCCTGCGGCACAAGCACAACACCCCAACCACTGCCTGCAAGGCAGGACCTTCATCACCGCAGGTCAACGACCTGCGGAAGGTCAATCATCACGCTTCTTTTTGCATTTTGAAAAATATTACGGGCTTTCATACGAATAATTTGTAAAATATCTCAAAAAAGACTATATTTGCGCGCTGAAAAAGAACCCGGCAACAAAAATTAATGTCAAAAAAATAAAATAAACTTCACATGCAAAAAGGATTTATAAAATTTCTTGCGATTGCGCTTACCCTGGTAAGCCTTTTCTATCTATCATTTACGGTAGTAACCAATAGGTATTACCAACAGGCCAAAGAATATTCCGGCGGCATTCCTGTTTTGGAAAACCAGTATCTCGATTCATTGGCCAAAGAAAAAGTGTGGTTGGGTTATTCCCTCGAAAAATGCCGCGCCATGGAAATCAATCTCGGCCTTGACCTGAAAGGCGGGATGAATGTGATTATGGAAATCGCCGCGGCCGATGTACTGAAAGCCCTTGCCGATAATAACCTCGATCCGATTTTCAATCAAGCGCTCGCCAAAGCGACCGATGCACAGAATAAAGGTCAAGGCGATTTTATATCCGCTTTTTATGCCGCTTACCGCGAATTGGATCCGAATGCCAAATTATCCGCTATTTTCGGCACCTATGAATTACGCGATAAAATCCGTTCGCAGAGCACGAACGATGAAGTGATTTCCGTTCTGCGCAACGAATTGACCAGCGCTTACGACAATTCTTTCAACGTACTTCGCAACCGTATCGACAAATTCGGCGTCGTAGCTCCCAATATCCAACGGATGCCGAACCGCGAAGGACAAATTTCGATCGAACTTCCGGGTGTCAAAGACCCCGACCGCGTACGCGATTTATTGCAGGGAACGGCTAACCTCGAATTTTGGGAAACCTATTTCGAATCGGAAATTCATCAAACATTGATTACTGCCAACCATATTATCCGCGATTCCATTCAGTTCGCGCATCAAAATGCGACGGTAACCGCAACAACAGATACCGCCATTACCGAAGCGCCGGCAGAAGCAGCACAAATCGACCCTGTGAGCGGCGAATTAATCGCCAGCACACCGACGGTGGAAGAGGAAGAACGGAATGCCATCGACGAACAAGCCATCGAAAACTCGCAATGGCCGCTTTTCTCCCTGATGGGATTAAATCCTTCGCAACCCTATCAAGCCTGCGTGGTAGCATCGACACGGAAAAGCAACATGCCCAAAATTAATACCTATTTAAATAACACCAAAGTCAAAGCATTGCTGGACGCCAACCGCATCAGTCTGAAATGGACGGTAAAACCCCGTACGGAAGACAGCGATGTATACGAATTGGTAGCGCTGAAAGTCAATTATATCGACGGAAAGCCGAAACCCGTATTGAGCGGGGATGTTATTCAGGACGCCAGCGACCATTTCAGCCAATACAGTCGCTATGCGGAAGTGAGCATGACCATGAAAAGCGAAGCGGCTAAAATCTGGGCGCGATTGACGAAAGACAACATCGGCCGGTCGGTCGCTATTGTTCTGGACGACGCTGTCTATTCATTTCCTACCGTACAAACGGAAATTTCAGGCGGGACATCGTCTATCACCGGTAATTTTACTACCGAACAGGCCAAAGACTTGGCCAATGTGTTGAAATCGGGAAGGATGTCGGCGCGCGCACAAATCGTGCAGGAAGAAATCGTCGGCCCTTCATTGGGACAGCAAGCCATCAACCAGGGATTTATTTCGTTTATTATCGCCCTGATCGTTATCGTCCTCTATTTAGTGGTGATGTATGGTTGGCTACCGGGACTGGTTGCCAGCGGCGCTTTGCTCCTGAACCTGTTTTTCTCGTTAGGGGTCATGGCCTCGTTCCATGTGGTACTGACGCTGTCGGGTATTGCCGGTATCGTACTGGCGCTGGCTATGGCGGTAGATGCCAATGTAATTATCTACGAACGTATTAAGGAAGAAATCCGGGGCGGCAAGGTGCTGAAAAAAGCCGTGGAAGAAGGTTACGGGAAAGCCTTTTCCGCTATTTTCGACGCTAACTTAACTTCTATCCTCACCGGCTTCATCCTGCTGATATTCGGAACAGGCCCCATTCGCGGTTTCGCTTTTACTCTGATTATCGGTCTTTTCGTATCCTTTTTTACCGCCGTATTTCTTACCCGCATCACTTACGAATATTTGCTGGATAAGGGAAAAGGGAAAGACATCCGTTTTACCACCTTTGTTTCAAAGAATTTCTTGGTCGATACGCAGTTTAATTTCCTGAAGAACGTAAAAACGCTCTTTGTCATTACAGGCGTTGCCGTCGTTATCTGCGCCGGAGCCTTCCTCTTGAGAGGATTGAACCAGGGGATCGACTACACCGGCGGACGAAACTACATCATCAAGTTCGAGCAGCCCATCAATACGGTGCAGGCGCAGACATTGCTCGATCCGCAGTTCGAAAATCATACACCGAGCGTTATCACCATCGGTAAATCGAACCAGGTGCGTGTTTCGACCAATTATATGATTGAATCGAATGACCTTGCCGTCGACAGTATGATTCAATTAAAACTGTACGAAGGCTTGAAAACGTTGCTGCCGGAAGAAATCACATACGATCGGTTTATGCAAGGCGATTATATCCAAAGTCAAACGAAAGTAGGCCCAAGCATTGCCGACGATTTGAAACAGAAGGCCATTTGGGCTATCTCGCTGGCGGTACTGGCCATTGGCTTGTATATCCTGTTGCGTTTCCGCGATATTTCCTACTCGTTAGGCTCGATTATTGCCCTTACTTTCGACGCTTTGTTCGTTATCGGCGCTTACTGTTTGCTGTGGGGGAACGTTCCTTTCTCGCTGGAAGTCGACCAAACGTTTATCGGCGCTATCCTGACGGTGGTCGGGTATTCTATCAACGATAAGGTGGTGATCTTCGACCGTGTACGCGAATATTCCTACCTGTATCCGAAGAAAGATAAGTTCGATATATTCAACGGCGCCCTCAACTCTACTTTGGACAGGACATTCAACACATCGTTCAGTACCTTGCTCGTGTTGTTGATTATCTTCTTCCTGGGAGGAGAATCGATTCGCAGTTTCTCTTTCGCTATGATTATAGGCGTTATTATCGGTACGATTTCTTCGCTGTTTATTGCTTCCCCGATAGCTTACACTATCCAAAAAAACAAGGCAAACAAAGCGCTCAAAAAGTAGAAAAAAGATGCAACGCCGCGATTTTATAAAGACAACGTTGGCAGCAGGAGCTGCAGTAATGACTTTCGATTCCTTATGGGCAAATCCCAACCAGTTAACGGTGGAATCGACTCCCGACATGGTGGCTGTAAAAGGCGGCGCACCGGCTCAAATGCTCAGGGAAGCTTTCAAATCCCTGGGCGGAATCGGTCAATATGTAAAAAAAGGACAAAACGTAGTTATCAAACCCAATATCGGCTGGGACAGGAAGCCGGAATTTGCAGCCGATACCAATCCCGAACTCGTGGGCGAATTAGTGAAACAATGCCTGCAAGCGGGCGCCAAGAAAGTAACTGTTTTCGACCATACTTGCGATAACTGGCAACGGTGTTACAACAATTCCGGCATTCGAGGCGCCGTGGAAGCTGCCGGAGGCGTCATGGTCCCCGGTAACGATTCCAGCTATTACAAGGAAGTGAAGTTGCCGAAGGGCGTCAAACTGAAATCGGTAAAAATCCATCAGGCGCTGCTGGAAGCCGATGTTTGGTTCAATGTTCCGGTTCTGAAACATCACGACGGGGCGCGGATGTCTATTGCTATGAAAAATTACATGGGCATCGTCGAGAACCGCCCGTATTTTCATTCCAACGATTTGCAACAATGCATCGCCGACGTTTGCACCTGGGACAAAAAACCCGTGTTGAACATTATCGACGCCTACCGTTGCATGCTCCGAAACGGGCCGCAAGGCCGGTCGGTCAAAGACGCCTACGAGATGAAAGCGTTGATTATTTCCAAAGACATCGTAGCGGCCGATACTGCCGCTATCCGGATGTTCAGTCAGGTGGAAAAAATCAGAATTGAGGATGTCGGACATATTGCCAATGGTGAAAAACTGCGTTTAGGTACACAGCAATTAGATAAGTTGAACATCAAAAGGATCAATATCTAAGCTTAAAAACAAATGCAATGAAAACTCAGGTTCCGAAAACAATACGCATTGTGTTGGCAACGATTGTTTTCCTGTTGAGTACATTGTTCTTTTGCGATTTTATCCATCGTATGCCTGTTGCATGGCACGGTTTGATGCACATCCAACTCGTACCGGCTGTTCTGTCGGGCAGTATCGGAATTCTTATTTTTCTTTTCCTGCTTGCTGTGCTTTTCGGCCGAATCTACTGTTCGGTGATTTGTCCGATGGGCATTTTGCAGGATATTCTTTCCTGGTTTACCCGAAGGGGGAAAAAGAAAAACAGGAAGAAACGTTGGTATCACTATACCCGGCCGTACAATGCGGTGCGATATACCTTACTGGGCATGTGCATTCTTTTCCTGACGGTGGGAATCAGCACTCCCCTACTCTATTTAGATCCTTACAGTAATTTCGGGCGCATCGCGGTCAATCTGTTCCGTCCGGTGGCGATAGGAGGAAACAATGTAGTGAACCGGATTGCCCTGCTGTTCAATAATTACGATTTTTACCAGATAACGATTCATACCGTAACGACGGCTTCGCTTATCCTTGCATTGGCCGCCTTGTTAACGGTCGGCATGCTGGCCGTATGGCGGGGACGGCTGTTTTGCAACCTGATTTGTCCGGTAGGTTCTTTTCTTGGATTACTATCCAAATTCGCCCTTTTCCGGGTGCGCATCGATTCATCCAAGTGCAACGGGTGCGGCCTGTGCGCCAAAGCCTGCAAAGCGGAATGTATTGATAGCAAGGGACAGACCATCGACTATTCGCGTTGCGTGGCTTGCTTCAATTGCTTGGACAGATGCACAAAGCAGGCGTTATCCTATACTCCTCCTGCTCTTGTCGGGACGGGCTTGAGCCGTCCTCCCCAGAGCGCCGTTAACAGGAATCGCCGGGCATTTATAGCGACCTCTACGGCAATGGCTGTAACGCTTCCCCTCATTCCGGTTTGGGCCAAAGGAAAACAACCGGCGGATGCTACGCAATTGGCGCCCATTACCCCTCCGGGTTCGAGAAGTCTGAAGCGTTTCAAAGAAAAATGTACGGCTTGCCACTTGTGCATCACCCATTGTCCGATGCAAATCCTGAAACCGGCCGGATTTAATTTCGGATGGGAATACGCTTTCAAGCCGCATCTGGTATTCTACGAGAATGCCTTCTGCAATTATAATTGCACGATTTGCACCCAAATCTGTCCGAACCGGGCCATAGAACCTCTGGAACTGCCGGAAAAGCAAACTACCCAGATCGGCATCGCCCAATTCGACGTGAACCTCTGTGTTGTTTATGTCGATAATACTTCCTGTGGCGCCTGTGCCGAACATTGTCCGGTAAAAGCCGTCAGGATGGAACCCTACCAAGGCAGCCTGACCCTGCCGCACATGTATCCGGAACTCTGCGTCGGTTGTGGCGGATGCGAGTCGATCTGCCCCGTGCGACCCGTCAAAGCCATCCATGTATTGCCGAGCGCCGTACACGGAACCGCCGAGCGACCTCAGGAAGAAGAAGTGGAACAAATCAATGCGGACGATTTGGATTTTGGGTTCTAAAATGCCGCAGGTCGCTGACCTGCGGTGATGAAGGTACTGCCTTTGGCTCCGCCGATTTTCAATTCAGACAGAGGTTGGGAGTGTCGTGCTTATGCCGCAAGTCAGCGACTTGCGGAGTTTTCGGGCAAACACCGGTTTTTTCCGGTGTTCCGTAGATCCGCTCAATAATATCCACCACCTTATACCCTTCCTGTGCATGGGTAGTAATCGTTTCGCCGGCTTTGTTGCGCAGCACGTTCACCACATTAGCAATTACATAATGATGGTTTTGCGCCGAGCCTTTGTATGCGCCGTAATCGTTTCCGGGATTGGTTGGCGCTAATTCCGGCAAGGTGTAGTCTTTTATGTAACAATATTCCACTTCATTCATGTATTGTCCACCGATTTTCACGGTTCCTTTTTCGGCGATAATCGTTACCGAACTTTCAAAATTCCGGTCGTAGACGGAAGTGGAATAGCTGAACAGGCCCATTCCTCCTCCGGTAAACTCAAACGAAACAATGCCCGAATCTTCAAAACCGGTTAAAGCCTGATGGTTGAAATCGGCAAAACGCGCCCGGATATTCGTTATGTCGCCAAAAAGCCAATACATCAGGTCGATGAAGTGGGAAAATTGCGTGAAGAGCGTGCCGCCGTCCAAATCCTTCGTGCCATGCCAGCCGCCGGGTCGATAGTAGCGTTCATCGCGATTCCAGTAGCAATTGACCTGTACGAGGAAGATTTTTCCCAAACGGCCGGAATCGATGACTTCCTTCATCCAGACGCTGGGCGGGGAATAGCGGTTTTGCATGACACAAAAAACATTCCGGTTGTATTGTTCGGCGACCTGTAAAATCCGGCCGGCTTCTTGTGTGTTCAGCGCCATCGGTTTCTCGATCACCACATGATGCCCGGTTTCCAAACCGCGGATAGCCATCGGAGCGTGAAGCCCGTTGGGTGTACAAATATTCAATACGTCGAATGCAATACCGGACGACAGTAAATCGTCCAGGGAAGAAAAGTACGGAGCGGGAGGGAAATCAACCGGCAGAATATCGCACACGGCCGACAGTTCCGCTTCGGGGTTTCGCCGTATCATTTCGATGTGGCGCTTCCCGATATGACCGCAACCGACTACCGCAAACCGGATTTTACCTGTTTCCATACATTTGTTCGTAATATTTCTGATAGTCGCCCGAAGTTACTTCTTCCACCCAATCCTGGTTTTCCAGATACCAACGGATGGTTTTCACGATACCGTCTTCAAATTTCGTTTCCGGTTGCCAGCCCAGTTCGGTGGTAATCTTGGTGGGGTCGATGGCGTAACGGTGGTCGTGTCCCAGGCGGTCTTTCACGTAAACAATCAGACGGTCGTTTATCCACGAAAGGTCGTCGCCGGGCTTTTTCAAGGCTTTGCGGTATGCCGGGTTTTCTTCCAGTAAACGACGGATGGTCGCAATCGTCAGTTTGACAATGTCGATATTCTTTTTTTCATTATGGCCGCCCACGTTATAGACTTCGCCCGTCCGGCCTTTCAGCAACACCGCGTCGATGGCTTTGCAATGGTCTTCCACATAAAGCCAGTCGCGGACATTGCTTCCGTCGCCGTAAACCGGCAGGGATTTCCCTTCCAGGATATTCTTAATAATCAACGGGATTAATTTTTCCGGGAAATGATAGGGGCCGTAATTATTCGAACAGCGGGTAATGTTGATGGGCATTTGATACGTTTCGCCGTAAGCCTTGACAATCAAATCGGCGCCGGTTTTGGATGCGCTGTACGGGCTGCGCGGATCCAGGGGCGTCGTTTCCGTAAAATAACCGGTTTCGCCCAGACTGCCGTATACTTCATCGGTCGAAACCTGGAGGTATTTAACGTTTTCCATGTAGGTGGGATAGCCGTTCGCGTCCTTACCGATTGTCCAGTATTTTCTGGCAATATCCAATACATTCTGCGTACCCAGGATATTGGTTTCCAAAAACACTTGCGGATTTTCGATACTCCGGTCTACATGGCTTTCGGCAGCAAAATTCACGACAAAGCGGATGGGATATTTCTCAAAGATTCCCGTTACCGTTTCCGGGTCTTTGATATTTCCTTTGACAAAAACCATGCGCGGGTCTACTAACTCCTCTTTGATGGTTCCCAAATTGCCGGCATACGTCAAATCGTCCAGCACTACCAGTTGAATATCGGTGTATTTCTTCAACAGATATTTCACGAAATTGGCGCCGATAAAGCCTGCGCCGCCTGTTACTAAGTAGGTCATATTGATTATTCGATTATTTATTGAGCAAAGACAACAGGTAGCAGCCGTACTCGGTTTTTTCCATGGCTTTCCCCGATTTTTCCAGCTGTAAATCGTCGATCCAACCGTTTCGCCAAGCTATTTCTTCAATACAGGACACATAAAAGCCTTGCCGTTTCTGGATGGTTGCCACAAAGTTGGAGGCTTCCAGCAAACTGTCGCAATTACCGGTATCCAACCAGGCAAAGCCTCGTCCGAAAAGGGTAACATTCAGTTTGCCTTCGTCCAGATACGTGCGATTTAAATCGGTAATTTCATATTCGCCCCGCGCCGAAGGTTGTAAGGCTTTGGCACGAGCCACCACCGTAGCATCGTAGAAATACAATCCGGGAACGGCAAAATGCGATTTCGGTTTCAGGGGTTTTTCTTCGATGGATAATACTTTGCCTGTTTCGTCGAACGCCACTACGCCGTAAGCGCTGGGGTCTTTCACACCGTAACCGAAAACGCAAGCGGCGTCATCGGTATGGGATTGCGCTTCCCGCAACATCCGGGAAAATCCCTGACCGTAAAAAATATTATCGCCCAATATCAGGCATACGGAATGGTTGCCAATAAAACGCTCGCCCAGTACAAAAGCCTGTGCCAAACCGTTGGGGACATGTTGTACCAGATACTCAAAATGCATTCCCAATTCCTCGCCCTCGCCCAATAACTGTTGAAACATCGGCAAATCGCGGGGTGTGGAAATAATCAACACTTCGCGGATACCAGCCAGCATCAACGTAGATAAAGGATAGTATATCATCGGTTTATCATACACGGGCATCATTTGCTTCGAGATGGATTTCGACAAAGGATACAGGCGGGTAGCGCTTCCGCCGGCTAAAATAATTCCTTTCATGATTGTATTTCGTTTAAAAATTTTCCTGATTTATCTTTTTCCGACAGAATCAATTGGGAAGGCTCCAAGGGCCAAGGAATATGTAATTCGGGATCCCGGAAGTTCAATGTCCGTTCCCGGGCCGGCGCATACACGTTATCCACCTTATAGGTAAATATCGCCCTTTCGCTCATCACGAGGAAACCGTGGGCAAATCCCCGCGGAATAAAAAATTGCCGCTTGTTTTCAGCCGACAATTCTACCATTTTATACTGTCCGAACGTAGCAGACGCTTTCCGGATATCCACGGCCACATCCCACACGCAACCTGCGATCACCCGTACCAGTTTCGCCTGTGCCGCATCGCCTTCCTGATAGTGCATCCCGCGCAGAACGCCGAACGAGGAACACGATTCATTGTCCTGAATAAAATGAACTTCCCCAATCTGTTTTGTGAATTCTTCCTCTTTAAATACTTCCATGAAATAACCCCGGGAATCGGTCAATATGTGCGGTTCGATAATCCACAAACCTTTAATTTCTGTTTCGATAAAATTCATCTTCCTGTCTGTTTCCATTAAACGAATACAAAAATACTATTTTCCAACGGAAAAACGGTATTGTTTCGTTATAAAATTTTCACATCGGCGGGTGGGTTTATTAAAATAATAGGGTTTGGAACCCTTTCAGGGTTAATCGCCTATGCAGACAAGGAGGTACAAAAGTAGGGCAAAACACTAAAAAACAGCACAATAAGCAAGAAACGCTTTTATTTTCGACTATGGCAAAAGACATAAAAAGGACGTTTTAAGACAAAGTTTGCGACCCAAACCGTACCCCCCTCAAAAATGCAGACAAAAGGGGTACAAAAAAGTCCGAAATTGTCCGATAACTATCTGAAATTGTCTATGTTGCATAAAACTCAAATTGAGATTTATAAGGCTAAATCTTTTTTTGAGGTGCTATTGATTTTTTTTGTAGCTTTGTCTGCTGTTAAAACGGACACATTATGGGACGCAAGAGATTGGAACGGCCGAGTACGGACAGTTTGTTTTCG
>JAISYG010000018.1 GCA_031270075.1 Dysgonamonadaceae bacterium | reverse complement strand
TATTTTTTTTACGACTAAAGCGCTGTTTGTGCCCCCAAATCCAAAAGAATTGGATAAAAGTAGATTTATTTCTTTTTCTTTTGTTTGGGTTGCTATATTGAGTTTAGCGGAATATTCATCGGGATTTTCGAAATTGATGTTTGGGGCGACAAAAGAATGTTGCATCATGATAACGGAATATACTATTTCACTGGCTCCGGCCATCCAACATTCGTGGCCGGTCATGGATTTGGTAGAGCTGATTAAGGGACGCGACTGTCCGAAAAGGACGTCTAAGGCGATGGCCTCATACATGTCTCCTTGCGGCGTAGAGGTGGCGTGGGCGTTTATATAATCAATTTCGGAAGCGGAAACTCCGGCGTCGTTTAAGGCTCTTTCCATTGCGATGATGCAACCTTCGTCGCTGGGTTGCGAAATTTGTTTTCCGTTGGAAGAGAATCCATATCCTACGACTTCGGCTAAAATCGGCGCTCCGCGTTTGAGGGCATGCTCGTAATCTTCCAGAATCAAACTTGCGGCTCCGCCGCTTGGAATTAGGCCATCTCGCGCTGCATCGAACGGCCGGGAAGCCCTGGTCGGGTCGTCCACCCGGACAGAAAAAGCGCTTAACGCATCGAAGCTGGCCATGGAATAAAGGTTTGTTTCCTGTGCGCCGCCGCACAACACAATGCTTTGCAAGCCTTGTTTGATGAACATGTAACCCATCCCAATCGAATGGGAACCGCTGGCGCAAGCGGCGCTAATGGTCATGTTGATGCCTCGCAGTTTGAAGATCGTGGAGAGGTTCATGGTTACGGTGGAGTTCATGGATTGAAAGACGGCGCCCGAACCCAGTAATGCCGTATCTCCTTTTTCTTCCATGATGTGGTTTGATTCAATAACGGCTTTGGCGGAAGAATCGTTTCCGTAAAAAATACCGGTTTCATTTTTTTCGAGATAATCCAAATCAATTCCCGCCATCCGGAAGGCTTCCAGTGTAGCGAGATACGCATATTCTCCCTCTTCTGCCATGCCGATGCGCAATCTTCTGTCGAGCAATCCTTTTAATACGGGAGGCGCTACTATTCCCGTCAATGGCGAGCGGTACCCGTATTTTTTGCGCGCCGGATCAATGCCAATGCCGGACTTCCCCTCATACAGCGAGGTTTTAACTTCTTCAACATTTTTACCAATGCTGGAATAAATTCCCATTCCCGTGATAACTACCCTTCTCATACTTTAGCCATTATAGAGTACAAAGATATTAAAAAAATCATAAACCACCACTAATCCCGATTACTTGTCCTGTAATATAGGAAGCTTTGTTGGATGCTAAAAAGCCGATTAACTCCGCCACTTCTTCCGCTGTTCCGAAACGGCCTGCCGGTATTCGTTTTTTCAGTTCTTCCTGAACCATGTCTTTAGTCATGTCCGTGTCAATAAATCCGGGAGCTATGGCGTTGACGGTTACTTTTTTCTTTGCCGATTCGAGCGCCAGCGCTTTTGTTAAGCCAATAATTCCCGCTTTGGCTGCGGAATAATTTGTCTGGCCGGCCATGCCGGTTACACCCGATATGGAAACGATATTGATAATGCGTCCGTATTTTTTATTCAGCATGTATTTTACCAAAGCACGGGTGATGTAAAAAGTTCCGTTTAGATTTGTATTGATAACGTTGTTCCATTCGTCGTCGCTCATCCAAAACAGCAAATTGTCTTTCCGGATGCCGGCATTATTCACTAAAACTTCAATGTAGGCGTCTTTATTTTGATTTACCCATTCGTCTAATGCGCCGGTGATTTCATTGGTATTTTCAATGTCAAACGGCATTAATTGGGCTTCGCCTCCATTTCCGGCGATGATGTCTAAGGTTTTTTGCGCTTCTTCTTGATTGGATTTGTAATTGATTAGCACATAATAACCCATGGAGGCTAATTTAATAGAAGCCGCCCTTCCTATTCCCCGGGAACCTCCGGTAACCAAAGCATATTTTCTCATTATTTTTTCGCTTTATTGTATTCAAATGTGTATTTCCTTTTCTTTCAAATAGCCGTTCATTCTTTCGATGTCTAAATATTTAGGCGTGTCTTCAATAAACACGGGCAGGAACGAACGTATGTCGGTATAAATTTCTTTGCCTGTACTTGAAAGCTGGTCTTGTATTTTCAGGTAATCGATCGCTTGAACGATAGCCATAAAATGGATACTTAGTACCTGAAACGCATTTTCGATAATGGTTTTGGTAATCTGTGCGGCGTTTGTTCCCATGCTTACGATGTCCTGGTTGTCGTTGTTGTTGGGAATACTGTGCACATACATCGGATTGGATAGCGTTTGGGATTCGGCCGTTGTAGATGTAGCCGTGAACTGGGCAGCCTGCAAGCCGTAATTCAGCCCTTTTATTCCCAGATTGACAAAGGGCGGAAGGATGTTATTGATCCGGTCGTGAAACAGGTAATTCATTTGTCGTTCGGCCAGCATTGTCAAGCGCGTAATGGCTATTTTCAGCTTGTCCATTTCAAAGGAAACGTAGTCGCCGTGAAAGTTCCCTCCATGGAAAACATTTCCGGCCACCCGGTCAACAATCGGATTGTCGCTTGCCGAGTTTACTTCACGGATCAGCACGATTTCGGCGTTGTCGATTTCGTCTGATACCGGGCCTAAAATTTGCGGCACACACCGGAGCGAATAATATTCCTGTACTTTATCCTTGATATATGCTTCATCGGTGCGGCGGCGGTAAAAATATTCTTCCCTTTTCCTTATTCGTGGGCTTCCGGCCAGGATATTTCGCATCTTTTCCGCAATCAGCTGTTGGCCGGGATGCAGCTTTGTCCGGTTCAGTTCAATAGAAAAATAATCGTCGAAAGAAGAAGTTATTTCGTTCACCATACAGGAAGAAATGATCGCCCAGTCCAACAGTTTTTTTGCATAGATGAGGTTGATTAAACCAATGCCTGTCATTGCCGAAGTGCCGTTAGCCAGTGCAAGACCGTCGCGGATGTGCATCCGGATGGGTTTTAATCCTAATTTATCCATGACATTTTTTGTCGCACAGCGTTCACCCCGGTATATCACTTCGCCTTCGCCGATTAAGCACAGGGCAATGTGCGCGAGTTGTACCAAATCGCCGCTGGCGCCGACGCTCCCGTGTTCGAAAATCAGGGGTGTGATATCCTGGTTGATAAATTCGGCCAGTAGCTTAATCACGTCGGGGTGCACGCCCGAGTAGCCTTGCAAAAAGGTGTTCAAACGGGCAAGCATAATTGACTTGACATAGCGTTCCGGCAACTGCTCGCCGGTTCCCGTGCTGTGACTTCGGATCAGGTTATATTGGAGTTGGGTGCGAAATTCATCGCTGACCCGGTACTGCGCCATGGGGCCAAACCCGGTATTAATGCCGTAAATTAGCTTTTCATCCGAAAATTTTTGGAGAAAGTCAAATCCTTCCGTTACCCGATCCAAAACCTCTTTCTCTAATACTATTTTTTCTTTTTTAAATACAATCGAATCAATCCGGTCAAGCTGAAGGCCATTTATTGTAATGTTCACTTTTAATAAGTTTATTTTATTTGGAATTACAAAAATAGTAAAAAAATACGGAAGAACAGATTCTCGTATAAAAACTTACACCTTAGA
>JAISYG010000016.1 GCA_031270075.1 Dysgonamonadaceae bacterium | reverse complement strand
AGACCCGGACTATGTGTGGAGCACCTCTGAGAATTATCCTTACGGCGGCGGTACCCAGAGGGCATCGGCGGTGAGGTTCTCGCCGTACAACCTGACGGCTTCCGATTTGGGCACATCGGGATACAAACAGATAGAGGCGAACAGGAGCAATGCCGCTTTCACTGCCTATCCCACACAGGCGGGTGCGTTCTTCCAGTGGGTGCATACGACGAAGCAGCGGTATGCCTACCATCCCGTGAATCCGGTCGGTGCCATATCCTCATCCGATTGGGAATCAAGCGCCTACGCCGATGGAAGGAATTCTTATTGGACAACCCTGGGTAGCACGCACGAAACCTGCCCGCAAAACTATTCACTTACCACCGGCACATCCGTTAACTTCCGGCGTCCGAACGACGGCAGCACGACTGCGGTATCATCTGACGTCGTTGCCGGCAGCGAGATGCGGCAGAGCCTGTGGGAGGTTCCGCAGGATGGCGGTACAACTTCCATCATAGGTTCGGTATGGGGTTTCTATGCCGACGGGTTTTTCGACCGGCGGAGCCACACGCACGCGGCATACGGATCAGGTACCCCCGTAGCCAACACTGCCGTATCTATCGCCACGAAAGACGTCGCTTATATCGGACGACTCTTCTACAACCGGGATAACAAGCGATCGCTGTTCTTCCCTGCTTCGGGGTACCGCTACATAAGTGATGGTAACTTAAACAACTCCGGCGGAAGCGGGTACTACTGGTCGTCGTCCACCGCGCACACGAGTACTAATGCTTTTCTCCTGTCTTTGTCTAGTATCGGGGCGAACAGGAGCAACACCGGGCGGCACTATGGCGGCTCGGTGAGGTGTGTCCGCCCATAGGGAGGAGCTTGTATCCGCCACAGGAACAAGAGGGAGGAGCTGCCTCAAAACGAGGCAGCTTTCTTTTTATTTTCAAGCCGCAGACGGTAGGTGTTTTTGTGGAGAGATCTTAATTTGCTCCGATTTCTAATCCTGTCGAAGACAAAGCCGGATAAAGAACCGACTGTCCCTGGCTATACCTTTTGAAAACCGGTTTTACGATATCTTTTTAGTTTGGCCTCTAAGTCGCTAAAGTTAAACGATATGACAAAAGATAGAAGCTGTCTTTACTTTTAAGACAGCCCCATTGATTTTTCTAACTGAATTTTTTTATGTACTTTTAAGGCTCCAAAGAGTGAAGGTCAAATAAGTACAATAAATAATCATATAAAAAAGACAATGAAACAGTTTTCAATCGTAGCGTTAGTAGCATTATTTTGCGCCTGCTCGCCCCCATCCGACAAAGTGAGCCGGGAACAGATTGCCTCGGAAGAAGCGGCCGGTAATTATGCCAAGGCAGCGCATCTGATAGATGTGTATGTGGCGGAAAACGATTTGTCGCCCGCAGAAGTTTATGAACTGAATACGCGGAAAGACATTATGCACCGGATTCGTATCGATTTCAATCAGGACAAAGCATCGGTTGTTGAATACATCCGAAAATATTATCCCAATGTCGATGATAAGATGCTGGAGCAATGGGAAGAATCCAAAGCGCTGGAGTCGAAAGTAATCGACGGCGAGAAATGGTATTTCGACAGGGCGGCGCCTAACCTCTTCCGCTTGGATAAAGAAGCAATGGCCCGCAAAGCCGAAGTCGATACACCCGCCGCGGGTAAGGAATCCGTCCTGAGAACACATTTACCGGAAGTGGTACGTATAGTAACTACAAACGGCAAGACACAGGTTGCACCGGTGAAAATGCGGGTGAAATACGAACTGACTTTGCAAGCCAATGCCGTTCCCGACGGGGAAGTCGTTCGGTGCTGGTTGCCTTATCCGCGCGAAGACCACCGCCGGCAATCGGATATCCGCTTGTTGTCGGTCAGCGACAGTGTTTATGTGATTGCGCCGGTGCAACATCCTCACCGAACCATCTATATGGAAAAAGTTGCCCAAAAAGACGAGCCGCTGAAGTTCGCCCTCGAATTTTCGTACCGGCACGCCCCCGAATGGTTCAATCTGGCAAGCCAAACAATTCAAGCCTACGACACACAAAGTGCACTGTATAAGACTTACACGGCCGAACGGCCGCCGCATATCGTTTTCACCGATTCCATCCGGGCGGTATCCGAACGGATAGTCGGCCATGAAACGGATCCCTATCAAAAAGTAAGGAAGCTATGGGAATGGATAGATAGTACTTTCCCTTGGGCCGGTGCGCGGGAATATTCTACCATCGCCCATATTCCGCAATACGTTTTGGAAAACGGTCATGGCGATTGCGGCCAGGTAACGCTGCTCTTTATGACCCTTGCACGCTACAACGGTATTCCTGCCCGTTGGCAAAGCGGTTTTATGATGCACCCCGGCAGTAAAAATCTGCACGACTGGAGCGAGTTTTATATCGAAGGCTCCGGCTGGATTCCTATGGACGAATCGTTCGGCCTCAGCCGTTTTGCCGATAGCGACGATGTAAAATATTTCTATTCCAATGGCATGGATGCTTACCGCTGGATTGTGAACAGCGATTTTTCGCAACCGCTTTTCCCGAACAAGATATTCCTGCGTAGCGATGATGTGGATTTCCAGCGGGGCGAACTGGAATGGCGGGGCGGAAATATTTATTACGACCTTTGGGATTGGGATTGGGATGTGGTGTATGAGTAAATATATGGTATAAAGTCGGTCTGCTGGAATAGACGAAATGAAAATGAAGGACAAAGTCAATCAACTGTTCAAAGACCAATTCATCCATTGGGAGTTGGCAAGAAAGAATTATAAAGCCCTGGAGCAGGTAAAAACAAAGACGCTGGATGTGAACGGCTACCGGTACAAGGTGCAGTTCAATCCGGCGCGCATCCTTTCGTCTGCGGCGAAAGTGGATTCCCAATCCATCAGCGTACGCCCCTGTTTCCTTTGCAACGACCATCGTCCGCCGGAACAAAAAGGCATTCTTTTCAAGGAGCAGTATACGATATTAATCAATCCGTATCCCATTTTTCCGCGCCATCTTACCGTTCCCGCAGGGGAACACACGCCCCAACGCATTGCATCCCGTTTCGGCGATATGCTCGATTTATCCCAACAATTAGACGATTATATTGTGTTTTACAACGGGCCGAAATGCGGCGCTTCCGCTCCCGACCACTTCCATTTCCAGGCGGGTAACAAAGGCTTTCTTCCCATCGAAAACGAACGGAATTGGCCAAACGCCATCCGCATCGAATCGGAAAACAAACAGGAAATGCTCGACCGCTTCCAACAACATTACAACGCCCTGCCCCTGCAACCGGACGATGTCGAGCCGATGCTGAACATCCTGACCGGGTACGAATGCGGAAAATGGATGACACATCTGTTTCCCCGGAAAAAACATCGCCCCGCTTGCTACTCGGCCGAAGGCGACGCCAATCTGCTGATCAGTCCCGCTTCGGTCGATATGGGCGGAGTGTTTATCACGCCCCGGGAAAAAGATTTTCAGAAGATTACGGCGGAAGACATTGCCGAAATACTGAACGAAGTAAATGGAAATACAGGATGATACGAACGCTAATTACATACGTATGCTTACTGTTAAGCGTTGCGCCGCCGGTAGAAAAAGACAGCCAAGGCGCCACCGTCCGGATAGATACCGACCGGAAAGTAATCCACTTGATTTTTTCGGCCGACGAAGCCTTCGAAGGGGCAGAGCCGATTCTTCAAACCTTGGATAACCATCAGGCGAAAGCCTCGTTCTTCCTTACCGGCAACTGCCTGCGGGAAAAGAAATACAAATCCATTATCCGGAAAATCATTCGGAAAGGCCACTATGTCGGCGGACATTCGGACAAACATTTACTTTATGCTTCGTGGGACAACCGCGAGCAATCGCTCGTAACACCCGACAGCCTGACGGCCGATTTCCGCCAAAACAGGGCCGAACTCGAAAAGTACGGAATCGACACTTCGCAAACGCCTTATTTCCTGCCGCCTTACGAATATTACAATCAGGAGTCTGTCCAACTGATTGAATCGCTTGGGCAAACGGTCATCAATTATACGCCCGGTACGGGAACGGCGGCCGATTATACGACGCCGGATATGCCCAATTACCGTTCTTCACAGGAATTGATCGATCATCTCTTTGCTTACGAGGCGGAAAAGGGACTGAACGGCAGCCTGATCCTCATTCACCCCGGCACGCAAGATATTCGAACGGACAAACTTTATCTTCGCTTAGACGAAATTATCCGTTACCTGAAAGCCAAAGGATACTCGTTTGAACGCTTGTAAGGCTTGTTCAAGAGATTAAACGACAGGTAGTTGTTTCTTCCACATTTGAAAATACCGGCCTTGAGCGGCATACAGTTCGTCGTGTCGGCCTTGTTCGATTATTTTGCCGTTTTCCAGTACCACGATCGTATCGGCATTGATCACCGTACTCAGGCGATGAGCAATAATAACGATCGTTTTTCCCTGACTTTGAAGTTGTTTAATGGTTTGTTGTACAAATTGTTCCGATTCGGAATCCAACGAGGAAGTCGCCTCGTCAAGGATCAGGATTTCGGGGTTTTTGTATAATGCGCGGGCAATGGCTAAGCGTTGTTTCTGTCCGCCCGAAAGCGAAGCGCCGTTTTCGCCAAGATAAGTATGGAAACCGGCCGGCAATTTTTCGATAAAAGACGTCATACCGAGCAGGGTGCAAATAGCGACCATTCGCTGTAAATCAGGTTCAAATTCGCCAAGTGCAATATTTTCAATCACATTGCCCGCAAAAAGGTTTAGTTGCTGTGGAACTGCGCTTACAATCGTTCTAAGAGATTGATTTTCAATAAAGTCTATGTTTGTATTGCCTATCCTGATTTTTCCGGCCTTGAGCGGATACAATTTTTGCAGCAAAGCCGCAAGCGTCGTTTTTCCGCTTCCGCTTTCGCCGATAATGGCCGTTAATTTGCCTTGGGGAATGGTCAGATTGAAATTTTCAAACACATCCACACGGGTACCGTAACTGAACGAAACCGCATCGAAAACGATATCGCCGAGCAAATCTTTGCTCATTTCTATTTTATTTTCGCTGCTTTCGCGTTCCAAATCCATGATTTCGAAAAGGCGGTCGGCGGCGATTAGGGCGTTTTGTACGGTTTTGTTCATTCCTATCAAACTCGAAATAGGGCCGGTTAAATAGCCGATCAGTGCATAAAAGCTTATCAATTCGCCCGGCGTTATTGTGCTGTCAATTACAAGATAAGAACCTATCCACAAAATAACTATTGTGAAAATTCTACTCACAAATTCCAATGAATTGCCTGTGAAAAACGAATTAATGGTCGATTGATAGACTGAGTCTAATAGCCGGATAAACCGATTTTCCGTTTTAATATTAGCAAAATCTTCAATACCAAATTGCTTGATGGTTTTTACCGAATTAAGCGATTCTACTAACTGGCTTTCAAGTTCGGCAGAATCTTCCATTAATTTTCGTTCGCGCTTTTTGTTTAATTTGTTTGTAATAAAGTAAATAATAATATAAAGCGGAATGGAAATCAACAATATTAAAGCTAATTTCCAACTGTAAACAAACATCAGAGCAAACGAAAAGATGACAATAAAAATATTGACAATCAGCGAAATCGCTACATCGTTAATAAACAAGCGGATTTTTACCGCATCGTTGATACGCGAAATGATTTCACCTACGCGCATTGTGTCGAAGAAGCGTTGCGGAAGTTTAAGTAAATGCTTGTAGTAACCCAAAATCAGCCGTGCATCTATTTTCTGGCCGGTGTTAAGCATAAAAACGCTTTTGCTTACGCCAACAAAAATTTGTATCAGCAATATAACTATCATTGCTATACTTAACAGATTAAGCAGGTTTTTATTACCGGTTACAAATACATTATCGGTTATTTTCTGAATATAAATCGAAGTGGACAAACCAAGTACGGTATAGATAACCGCACCGAAAAGCGACTGGAAAAGCACGCTGCGATGCGGTTGCAGTAAAAACCAGAACCGTTTGTATATGGAAACTTTGACATTTTCTTCTTTAAATTCTTCGCCCGGAACCAGCAGGACCAATACTCCCGACCATATTTTTTGAAATTCGCTTATCGTTTCTTTGCGCATTTGCCCGTCCGCAGGATCCATATAGGTAAGATCTTTTTTTCCAACAGAATAAATAACTACATAATGTTGAAGGTTTTTCCGGACAACATGCGCAATGGCCGGCAGTGGAATTTTCGGTAGCGACTCTACCGTGCCTTTTACGCCTTTGGCGTCGAACCCCAATTGTTCCGCTGCGGTAACCATTCCCAAGACATTGGTTCCGCGTTTGTCCGTTCCTGCAATCTGGCGGATGCGGGAAACGGGTAATTTTAACTTGTAATGTCCGGCCACCGAGGCAAGACAGGCTGCGCCGCAATCCGTTATATCGCGTTGTTTTATTTTCATTCCTGATTATTTTTCGGATTCATCCAGTCATCTACCTTATCGAACAGAAGTTGCCACAATGATCTGTCCGTCAAATAAAAACGACCGGTAAGCGTCATCCCTTTCTTTAAATAGCCTTTGTAACCGTTTTTCAGTTGCAGAAATTTAGTGTCGAGCGAGCAACGCACACGGAAAACCGGCTGTTCGTTCATGAAAATGACGTCTTTGGATATTTCTTTTACGCTTCCGTGCACTAAGCCCCATTGATTGTAATTGAAAGCGTCTAATTGGAACGCCACTTCTTGATTTTCTTTTATGTATCCAATATCAACCGGTGAAACATAACATTCTGCCAACAGCTTACTGTCGTCGGAAATGTAACCGATAGCCTGACCGGGTGCGATAAAACTTCCCGGTTGCATGCCTAAAAGTTGGATGACTGAACCTGATGCAGGGGCGCGCAAGACATATTGTTTTTTTTCCTCTTCCAAACGGCGGATTTCCGATAGCAAGCCGTTAATTTCCAGTTCGTAATTAGTCTGTTCCGATTGCCAGCGGTTGCGGAACTGTTCACGCAGATTATCTCGTTGGCGAACGGCGGTTTCGTAGCTGTTTTTGTATTGCAGATATTCGCTTTTGGGAGTAACGTTTTTATTGTAAAGTTCTTCTGTAACCGTAAATTCGTGTTTCAGGTAATTGATTTTGATTTGCTGCTCGCTGATGGATGTTTGGTAGAAATTTTTCTCATTCATATACTTGGGCGTTTTTAGATTGTCGTATTGAATGGCTAATAACGCGGCAATATCGTTGACAAAGGCCGAATCTTCCCTGATTTTTTCTTCTGTTCGGTCAATTTGTACTTGAATATTCTCGGCATTTAAAATAAGTAATGTATCGCCCCGCCTTACTTCCGTATTTTCCGCCATGCGTATTTCCGTTATTTCTCCATATACAGCCGTTTGTAAGGGATTGTTTTCGTTGGGCGTACGGATAATGCCCCGCGCTTGCGTACTGACTTGCAAAGAGATAAACGGTAGCGCTACGATAGTTGATACAACTGAAAGAACTACAACGAGATAAATTAATTTGCTGTGTACGGTGCGTTTGGCGAATAACG
>JAISYG010000151.1 GCA_031270075.1 Dysgonamonadaceae bacterium | reverse complement strand
GCTAATTGCTTGTGCATTTGTAATTCCGCCAGCGCCTGATTAATTTGTTCCAATTGCATACGGGTATCTTCGTTGATGTCGTTCTGATCGGCAAAAAACTCCTCAATATATTCTCGTAACGCTTTCACGTCTTGTTGCAATTGCTTGATTTCATTTGCAGGTTGTGTAAAAAACATTTGTCTGACACAGACAAAAACGCGCATGATTGTCCGATTGGTTTCTATGGCTGCCTTTGAATTGAGTACACTACTCAACATCGCCACTCCCAATTCGGTAAATGCAAAAGGAGCGTATTTAATATTGTAGCCTCTGCCTTTGTTCAAGGTCGCAAATTGCGACCTTGAAAGTTCAGATACTTCTGAATCATTGAGTTGAAACATAAAATCATCCCCTTCAAAACGTTCTATATTGCGCCTCACGGCTTCTTTTAAACGCTTTGTTTCGATTCCATACATAGTTGCTAAATCAAAGTCCAGCATCACTTTCTGTCCCCTGATGTGATATATCTTGCTTTGTATTTGAGTGAGTTGCAATTCCATATTCAATTCGTGTGATACAATTCGTTACCGGTCAATACAAGGTACCACATAATCCAACGAGCCGCCCAGCATAATCAAATCCGCTACTTTCGAGCCTACTGAAATGTATTTCAAGGTATTCACCAGCGTCATACAGGGCGAACGGAATTTTACGCGATAAGGATATTTATCTCCCTTGCTGCAAATATAAACATCAAACTCGCCGCGAGCGCCTTCCACCCGTTGATGATATTCTCCTTCGGGAAGTTTGATAATCGCTTTGGTCTTGGCGGCATACGCGCCTCCCGGTATATTATCGATCAATTGTTCGACGATTTTCAACGATTCTTCTATTTCATCCAAGCGGATAATGTAACGGTCGAAAGTCAATCCGTCCGAACGAAGCATTTCCTTGAAATCGGCCTGACGATAAGCGGCATACGGCTCAATTTTGCGAATATCGTTGCTCCAGCCCGAGGCGCGTCCCGTGGGGCCTGTCGCACCCAGGGCAATCGCCTGTTCCTTACTCAGGTAACCCACGCCTTCCATCCGATCGCGGGCAATCGGATTGCCGGTAAACAGAAGATGATGTTCTTTCAGCATCTTACGCATATACGGAATAAACTCCTTGACTTTCCGCCGGAAATTCGGATGAATATCGTTCATCACGCCGCCGATTACGCTGTAATTCGCCATCAGACGGCCGCCGCAGGTTTCCTCAAAAATATCCATGATCTTTTCGCGGTCGCGCATCCCGTATACGAAGGCGGTAATCGAACCCATATCCATCGCCATACAGCCCCATCCCAAGAGGTGGGAAGCGATGCGGGTCAGTTCGTCAATAATGGTTCGGATGTAGTGCACGCGGGCGGGAACGTCCAATTCCAAGCCTTTTTCCACAGCCAGGCACATGCCATGGCGATGAATGGTGCCCGAAAGATAATCCATCCGGTCGATCAGATGCAGGATTTGCGGATAAGTGTAAGATTCACTCATTTTCTCGATGCCGCGGTGGATATAGCCGAATTTCGGATCGACCTTCTTAATCATTTCGCCATCCAGCGAAACGCGGAGGTGAAGCACGCCGTGGGTAGCCGGATGCTGCGGCCCAAAATTCACCACATACTCTTCCTGTTCAAACAACTTGCGGTGTTTCTCCAAGCGTTCGCCTTCGATGCTGATTTCTGTTGCCGGCAAATCTTCCATATCGTTCAACTCTTCGTTGCAGAGCGGCACGGGATTGCGTTCCGGACTGGCATCGTAATCTTTTCGCAAGGGATATCCGTTCCAGTCCTGACGCAAAAACAGGCGGCGCATATCGGGATTGTTCACAAACGTGATACCAAAGAAATCGTGCACTTCGCGTTCATACAGTCCGGCTGAAAGCCAAAGGTCGGAAACCGAATCGAGTTGCGGATGTTCCCTGTCGTCTGTTTGGGTTTTCAATGCAATAAGGTAGGAGGGAAACTGTGTGGCAGACAAATAGTATATCGCGCCCAGGGCATCGCCGTAATCCATCCCCACAATATCGATCAGGAAATCGAACGGGAGTTTGGAATTACTGTATAATAAGGTGGCCGCCTCGCGAAGCTTTTCTTTCGGAACGGCAACGGTGTATGTCTTCTCTTTTTGTTCGACGGCGGCGAAGGGGAGTTGCGCCAGCAGGTCGGTAATTACTTTCATTGTTCGCCTCCTTCCTTTTCAGGTAATTGCGGATCGGGTGCGCACAGACAGGACGGTTGTGGCTGTTTCGGCAGCTTAAAAAATTCCTGCATCTTTATTTTCCTCGCCAACTGCATCATGCCGTAAATCATGGCATCGGGGCGCGGCGGGCAGCCGGGAATATATACATCGACCGGGATAATCTTATCGACGCCCATCACCGTGTGATACGATTTCTTGAACGGGCCGCCGCTGATGGCGCAACTGCCGAAGGCCATCACATATTTCGGTTCAGCCATCTGATCATAAAGCCGTTTGAGTACCGGCGCCATTTTGTGGACAATCGTACCGCAACAAAAAACGACATCGGCCTGACGCGGACTGTTGCGGGTAACTTCCCAGCCAAAACGGGCGAAATCATAACGGGCGGCGCCCAGGCACATAAATTCGATTCCGCAACAGCTGGTGGCAAAAGTAAGAGGCCAGACCGAATTGGAGCGTCCCCAATTGATCAAATCGTCCAGTTTGGTAACAACGATATTTACACCGTTGGCGCGCAGTTCGTTCACATATTCTTCGAGGTATTCGTTGTCTTTGAAATCCTCGAACTTCATGTTTTTGATATTTATCTTTTTTACTTCCATTGCAAAGCTCCTTTCTTCCATGCGTAGGCCAGGCCCAAGGTTAGGATAATGAAAAAGAAGGCCATGCTTACCAGGGCGTCGACGCCCAGGTCGCGCACAATGCTTGCCCAGGGGAAGAGCAGCACGGTTTCCACATCAAACACCAAGTAGAGGATGGCAAACAAGTAATAACCTACCCGGAATTGCATCCACGAAGTGCCGCGGGTAGGAATGCCGCATTCGTAAGGTTCTCCTTTTAACGAATTACTGGATTTCGGCGCCAACAGCCACGCAATGAGCAAGGCGGCTACCACCATGAATACAGCTGTTAACAATACAACTAAAAACAATGCTGAATTACTCATAAGAGCATTTTATAATAAAACAGTTCATACTTTTCCGATTTCGAGCGCAAAAGTATAAACTATTTGGCAGGGATGCAAAGATTTTGGGGATTAATTTTTTTAACGCATATTACGAACAGCCGGATTACGACCTCCTTCAATGATAAAGTCCGGAACCCGGCCGAATTAGGGAACTCTTCCGTCGGCAATCAAGTATAATTATTGCGTGTAACGTGCGTATCTAAAACATCCACATCAATCCCAGGCCGTAAGGGTGAATATCCGGCCCTTTCCCTTTCCCAAATATCGACAGGGGCTGGTAGTAGCCAAAAAGACTAAAGTCGCGGAAGCCGATGCGGGCGGTGAAACGAAAATTCAGCGGGACGAGGTGCAGACCGTTGTAAGTTTCTTTCTTTATGCCTTCCGGCGTCTGTATTTTGGCCTGCGATTTGGAATAGAGTTTCACCAAGCCTTCTACGCCGCCGTAAACGAAAAACGTTTGCCCGTTACTGGTTTTGGTTTGATACTCAAATACAAGCGGAATGGAGGCGTAGTATAGCAACAGTCGGCTGTCGCGGTATTCCCGTCCCGGCTCGTTGTCGGTGTAAAAATGCGTTTTTCCGCCGTCGGCCAGCAGGCTCCGGTTGCCCCGGAAATGGTAGCGGCTCCAATCGAATCCCACGCCGGTAGTTATCAACCAATTTGGATGGAGGGGAACGATGTAGTCGACGACGTTGAGGATAACCGAGTACGAATGGCTCAGATCTAAATCCACATCACCCAGTCCATTCAGGTTGGAAAATGCGAAACCCAAACCGGTCCAGTGTGATTCGGTGGCTTTCTTTTTCCAGGAGAATATAAAGTCGTAAGGCGATCCGCTGAACGATACCGAGCTTTTGTTGTCGGGTTCTTCTTTTACTGTGGTTGCAACCGTTTCCTGCGAAAAGAGGGGTAATGTTTGCAATGCGATCAGTGCGCATGTTAATAACTTTTTTTTCATGATTTTACAATTTGATTTGTTTGTTATTTATTTTAATAAAGAGATTTTTCAGTTTGTACAGTTCGTCTTCCAGTCGATTGGGGGCAAAATTCCCTTTCACATAAATCAGAGTCATCCGGTTCGACTGGTTGGAAAACAGGAGATATTCATATTCCGGCGATTTCTTATCCTTTGTCAGGCAGTAGGAGGCCGATTCGAGGGTGCCGTCTTTCCGCGATTCCAGTAGCTTGCGGCCGTCTTTGATATCGCGGGCCATCGCTTCTTCCGTCATCCGGAGTGTGGCGGTATCGGAAGGCATAATCAAACTTTTGTAGCGCTTAATGTTTGTGTGGTTGCCCAGTACATCCTTGCCCAATTCAATCAGGATAGAACCTTTCTGCTTGCCGTATTCGTCGAATATCGCACCGATATTCAAGTTTGTCTGGGCGCCGGCCGAAAAACAGGCCAGCAGAAATCCCATTGTCAACATCATTCGTTTTACTGTATCCATTTTTGTTTGTTTTTAATTGTTACTGAAAAAGAGATCCAGGGCTTCCACCTGGGAGGAATACACATTATCTTCATTGTCCGACAGATTTTCCAGTGCTCTGAGCGTTTCCGTTTGGATAAGTTCGATATCCGTATATTTCTTACCGTCGATATAAATCAGGGAGCGGGCCGATAACCGGGGCGGGGCGGGGGAAAGGAATTTCAATCCGAAGAACAGCGCCACACAGGCCGCAGCGACCGCAGGCATCCATAGTCTGACCGAACGGAGTGGTCGCCGTTTGGTTTCCGTTTTCTGCCTTTCATCTATAAAATACCGGAACATTGCTTGATAGACTTTCCATTCTTCCGGAATCTTTTCCCCCTGGAAATAGTCCCGCAGTGTTTCTTCCTCCTTCAAAGACGTTGCGCCTTCGAGATATTTGTCGATCAATTCGCGTATGTATTTATTATGTTCCATAATGCATCCTTTTTATTAACTGTTCCCTTATTTTTTTCCGCGCCCGCGACAGATTCATGCTTACCGCGCTGACTTGCGTTTGTGTAATATCGGCAATTTCCTGTAATTCGTATCCTTCAATGTCCCGCATCCGGATAATTATTCGCTGCAATTCGGGCAGGCGTTCGATCAATTGCCTTACAATCGCCACCGTATCGTTCCGTTCCGTTTGCAGATAAGGCGTTTCATTGTTGTTTCCGAGCAAGGAATCGTCTATGTTTAGCTGTTCCTTCCGGATTCGCAATCGGTCGATACAGATGTTTTTGACGGTCTGCATGGCGAACGCTCCGGGATTGACCACTGCATCCAGTTCCTGGCGCATATTCCACAGGCGAAGCAATGTTTCCTGTACTGCGTCCTCGGCATCCTCTTCATTCTGCATCAACCGGAATGCAGTAATGAAGAGTTTTTGCCTCAGAGGAACAATGTTTAATTTAAAGTCGTCTAATAACATATACATCTTAATGACGATGCAGGGAAAGAAATCTAACATCGAAGGATAAAAAATTGCGGTATCGGACGTTGTTCACATCCGCAATTTCATTCCGGCCAGGATGGTATTCGGTTTCAGGTGCATCACGGAATACATTTCGCCCGCCATCGAAAAACCGCAGCGGTCGCATACGCCGGCCAGGCTTCCCGGGCATTCCGGCAACCAGGTTCCGTCGGAAAGGACAAAATCGGAAACCCAGCATTGCTTTTTGAATTTGTTGCGCTTCATCAGTTCCAATCCCGAAACCGAATTCATAATGGGATAGCCGGCTTTCTTTTTCCGGATAATCAGGTCAATTACTTCCGCTCGCCGGTCCCAGTCGAGAAACAAATGTTCCGTTCCCTCGTAAGGTGTATGGAAATTGAGCGAGATCAGCCGGATGTAGGGGTTGTTTTTTGCAAATTCGATGGTTTCGTCTACCGAACGGTAATTTTGGGAATTGATGACCATGTTTACGCTCAAATGCGGGTGGCAGGCGGTTTCGATATTCTTCACCAAGCGGTTGAAAGCGCCGCGTCCGCGTATGGCGTCGTGATAATCACCCATTCCGTCTAAGCTTACCCAAATCGAATCGGCTTCGGAACCGGTAAACGGCAGTTGAGCATTGGTGGTAATGGTAGTGGAATAATAACCGGTTTTTTTCGCCAGTCGAATCAGGCTATTCAAATCTTTATCGTTATCGCGCCACAAAGTGGGTTCTCCACCCTCAAAATCAACGAAACGCGAACCGAGGCGATATGAACGTTCCAGTTCTGCCCCGATTTGTTCGTAGGTTTTGATGTTGGGATTCTTTAATTGATAGACCGTACAATGCTTGCAGGCCAGATTGCATTTATCCGAAACAAACAATACGGTTTGCAGCGGCTTTTTAGCGCCGAGAAAACGGGCTTTGAAAAACCAGAAGGGAAGATAGACGAACGATTTCATGCAATAAATCCAACGATAATCAAAATCAAACAAAAGAACGAGAGCAGGTTTCTCGCCAACAGCCAGCGAATCATAAACCAATCGAGCCGATAGGTTTGTATTCGTTTCCAGTCGCTCATAGGCCCCATCCAGAAACGGGGCGAAAACTGCTTATCCGGGCAACGCACAAACGCTACCATCAAATAAAACAGACTGACCGCCATAGGTACTGTAAGCAAGGTGAACAAATAATAGTTCGATAAATGACCCGTCCATACGCCTCCGATAATGCAGCCGTAAGAGGCCAGCAAAAGCAACAACAGACAAAGCAACATCAGGCGCCGGGATTTCAGTAAAACGGCGAAAGTCATTTTTCCGACTTCCTTGTCCGGTTCATAATCCATAATGGCGTGCGTATAAACAATATTTGCCACCAGCAAACCTACCGGAATGGCAATAAAGACAATCGACCGGTCGAAATGCCCACAGGCAGCATAATACACCCCCGTCATAGACAAGGGACCAAACATGACGCCAATCACTATCTCGCCTAAACCGCGATACGACAAACGCAAGGGTGCACCGGAATACGAAACGCCCAACACTGCGGCAAACAGTACGATCCACAGTACAAAATTGCCTCGGAACCACCAGATAATGCTTCCGGCCAACAGCGCAATCGCTCCAAAAACCAGACAGGCAACCAGCAACCGGTTGAGCGTAACCTGTCCCGAAGTAATGTAATGGCATTTGGCAATTCGCGCACGGAAACCCTTGTGCGCCATTGCATCGCGAAATTCGGCGCCTTTTACCCGGTAATCGAAATAATCGTCGAACAAATTCAAACTCAAATGCGCCATTGCAACGCCGAAAACGGCCAACAGCCCTAAATAAATGGAGAAACCTTGCACCTGCGAAGCGACACAAACTGCCAGCACAGCCGGTAATAAACTTTGAGGTAATGAAATGGAACGTGCATTATTTAACCAAAACCGAATTGTATTCATTAATTTCTCTTAAAAAATTACGTGCAAAAGTACTAAATTATCATAAAAAACCGATCTTATCTCTGCTAAATTATTAAAAATATAGTTAATTATTTGTTTTTCAAAATAAAATTTATTTTCTTTGTCAAACAAAAAGAAATTTCTTTTTAAAATGAACAAGATATCCCTTATTTCTCAGCCACGAATGATTCTATTAGGAATCATTGTGTTTTTTATTTCTATAAATGGAATGCAGGCGCAAACCCCTATTCTTTCTTCCCGGGAAAAAGAAACATTGACAGCCGAAAAGGTCAAAACCGGTTTGGAAACAGCCGCAGTCGATTCCATGATGGTACAATTGGAATCTTTGGAAGAAGAAATGTATCCCGCCGACAATCTCTATGACAGTTGGAATACCGAATATGTAAAAGCCTATAAAGATGCAGCAGTGCCGGATTCGTTCCAAATCGATGTATCCGAATTTGTAATGCCCGTTGCGGGGCTGCAACGGGTAACTTCCCCTTTCGGCCCTCGAAGAAGAAGATTTCATTACGGTACGGATTTGAAGGTTCAGGTGGGCGATACGATATACGCGGCTTTCGATGGGAAAGTCCGCATAAAAAATTACGAACGGCGGGGTTATGGCTATTATGTAGTGTTGCGGCATCCCAATGGTTTGGAAACTGTTTATGGGCATCTTTCTAAATTTTTGATTGAACAGGACGAAAACGTAAAAGCCGGTCAACCCATTGCATTGGGTGGAAATACAGGCCGTTCCACCGGTTCGCATCTGCATTTTGAATTTCGCTTTTTGGGAAATGCCATCAATCCAGCCGATATCATTGATTTTGCCGAATGGGCGATTAAAGACGACCAATATACTTTTGTGAAAAACAAATCCGGCGCTTCATCCAAATATTTAGCCGGAGGAGGAGATAAAATACAATATCATCGCATTCGCTCAGGCGATACCTTGAGCACCATCGCCCGCCGATACGGCACTACGGTTAATAAACTTTGCCGGTTGAATAACATGAAGGTTTCTTCTACGTTGCGGGTGGGCCGGTCGATACGAGTTTCATAACTATATGCTTTACCCATTTAAATTCAATCCCATCCTGAAACCCATCATCTGGGGTGGCAGGGATATCTGTACATTCAAAAATCTTCCATCCCGCGCGGGTATCGGCGAAAGTTGGGAACTGTCCGGCGTCGACGGTAATATTTCCGTAGTTGGCAACGGCGAGTTGAAAGGAAAATCGCTTTCCGAACTGATGGCGAGTTACGGTGAAAAGCTATTAGGAAGGCCGGTTATCGAACGCTTCGGAAACACTTTTCCCCTGCTAATTAAATTTATCGACGCCAAGCAACCCCTTTCCATCCAAGTGCATCCCAACGATGAATTGGCTATGCAAAGACACAACTCTTTCGGGAAAACCGAAATGTGGTATGTGGTTAAAGCAATTAAAGAGGCTTACCTCTATTCCGGATTCAAAGAAAAAATTGATGCGGAAACTTATGTGCAAAGTTTGCAAGACGACACTTTTATTCATTTTTTGCAAAAACATGATGTAAAACAGGGCGATGCTTTTTTTCTACCGGCCGGCCGCGTTCACGCCATCGGAGCCGGTTGTTTCATTGCGGAAATTCAGCAAACCTCCGATATCACTTACCGGATTTACGATTACAACCGGAAAGACGCCAACGGACAACCGCGCGAACTGCATACGGAACTTGCAAAAGACGCCATCGACTACCAAGTTTATTCCGATTATAAAATTGATTACCAACAGGGAAAGGAATGCCGGCAATCGCTGGTTCGTTGTTCTTATTTCAGTACGAATCTAATTACCGGAAAAAAAGGCAATATCTTCGATTTAACCTATTCCAACAAATCTTTCGTTATTCTTATTTGCCTGAAAGGTAATGTGATCGCAACGGATAGTCAAAGCTATTCAGTCCTGTTGGAACAAGGGGAAACGGTATTGATTCCGGCAGCTAACATTCATCCGATACAACTGGAATTTTTCCAAGATAGTCAATTATTGGAAACATACATAGAATAATTCACCCATGAAACAGTTTCTTTATTTCACCGGTCTATTCATCGCCGGTATAATTTTGTCCTGTCCGGAAATTCCGGCCTGTACTTCGGCCATTATTACCGGGAAAATTACCGCCGATGGTCGTCCGTTGTTGTGGAAACATCGCGATACGGACGACGAAAACAACCGTATGGCTTTTTTCAAAGGAGCAACATACGATTTCCTTGCCCTTTTGAGTAGTTCCGACAAAGACGGCATTGCATGGACGGGAAGCAACAGCGCCGGTTTTTCCATCATGAATACCGCTTCTTACAACCTGAAAGAGGATACAATTACCGGAATGGATAGGGAAGGCGCACTCATGTACCAAGCTTTGTCGGAATGCCGCAACTTAGTCGACTTTGAAACTTTTCTCGATAATTACCCGCGTCCTATGCGCGTAGAAGCCAATTTTGGCGTGATTGACGCCGAAGGTGGAGCGGCGTATTACGAAGTAAACAATACCCGCTGGACAAAAGTAGACGCCAACAATCCTCAAACAGCGCCCAACGGCTATCTCATTTACACCAATTTCTCTTATACTGGTCGTTTCAACGAAGGCATGGGATATATCCGGCATCAAACGGCGACGGAAATTATTTCCCGGCAGGCCGCTTGGGGAAATATCACGCCGCACTGGATATTCAATCACTTATCTCGATCATATTACCATTCGTTGATGGGTATCAACTTGCTCGACGAACCGTTTTCACCTGAAAAAGCAGCGGGATGGGTTTATGATCAGGATTTTATTCCCCGGAAAATAACTTCGGCTTCATTAGTGATTCAAGGCGTGAAACCAGGCGAAAATCCCGAAATGACCACCGTATGGACCGTTTTAGGTTATCCGCCGGTGGGAATAGCCGTACCGATGTGGGTAAAAGCCGGCGAACGTCAACCCGAGATCATGCTGAAAAGTGCAACACCCAACCATGCCCGGATGTGCGATTGGGCTTTGGCGCTCAAACGGAACATTTTCCCCATCACCAGAGGAAACGGTCCTAAATACATGAATTTCAACCAGATTTACAATTCCGACGGAACCGGATACATGCAACAATTAGCTCCGGTAGAAGAAAAAATTTTTCAATCGTACCGGAAAATGATGGAACAATGGCGTAAACAAGGGATTCACTTGCAACAATTAGAACAATTAAACGCTGATATGGAAAGAGCGGTTAAAGAAGCGTATACGTCCTTAAAGATACCGATTGATTAGCCGGAGCAGTTCGTCAACCGCTTTTTCTTCGGGAATATTCTTTAAGACACATTCCCGGCCTTTATAAAGGCTGACCTTTCCGGCTCCAGCGCCCACGTATCCGTAATCGGCGTCGGCCATTTCGCCTGGCCCGTTGACAATACAACCCATAATGGCAATTTTCAATCCTTTGAGATGGGAAGTCGTCTTTTTGACTTTTTTAATGGCCGCCTGTAAATCGAAAAGCGTCCGCCCGCAACCCGGACAGGAAATGTATTCTGTTTTACTGATACGCCGGCCGGTTGCCTGTAAAATACTGAAACTGCAGGCATCAATAGCTTGCGGAGGAATCTCAGGATTTGTATTGGAAAGCATCAAACCATCTGCCAAATGATCTAAAAAGAATGAGCCGCAATCGGTTGCAGCCTTGATTTGGAAAGTTTCCAAATCGTTTTCATCGTAAGTATTCCATATAACAATCTTGTTACTAACAGCCTTGTTACATAACGTAAAAATACCGCATTTCTGCTCGTTAATATCATTATTATCAGCATGTAACAAAATTACTATCTGTGGATTATTTTTCAAATAGGCAATGATTTCATCCGTCAATTCCGGATAGCTTAAAGGAAAAAATTGAATATCGTTGATTTTCAAATTCCCTGTAAAAAGATAATCCGGAACTAAATGCTTATCCGTCGAATAATCGGTAGTTTGCGAGCGGTCGGAAATAACAATCGGGACTCCAGCCTGGTTGTCGGTCCGCCGGATGGCTTTGCTTTGCTCGCAATGACAATTACGCCGAACCGTATTCGTAGCATAATCTACCAACAGCCGCGCCACAGGGATTTCCGCTTCCGGGTTTTCACTCAACGACACACGAATGGTGTCGCCAATCCCTTCCAGTAAAAGCGTACCGATACCGACAGCCGATTTGATGCGTCCATCCTCGCCATCGCCCGCTTCGGTTACGCCCAAATGCAACGGAAAGTGCATATCTTCCTGATCCATTTGCTTTACCAGCAAGCGAACGGTTTGTACCATGGTAAAGGTATTGGAGGCTTTAATGGAAATAACTACATTCGTGAAATTTTCCAGCACGCAAATACGCAAAAATTCCATACAAGATTCTACCATGCCCTGCGGCGTATCGCCGTAACGACTCATAATCCGGTCGGATAGCGAACCGTGATTAACACCAATCCGTATCGCCGTATGATGTTCCTTGCAGATATTCAGAAAAGGCACAAAACGTTCCCGTATTTTTTCCACTTCTTGCCGGTATTCTTCGTCCGTATATTCACAGGTTTTGAATGTTTTGACAGGATCGGCAAAATTGCCCGGATTGATACGGACTTTTTCAACCATGCGTGCAGCCATTTCAGCAGCTTTCGGATTGAAATGAATATCGGCAATCAAAGGCGTATGATAACCCAAAGCATGCAAACCGTCTTCAATCGCACGCAGATTTTCGGCTTCGCGAACGCCTTGCGCCGTTAACCGCACGTATTCTCCTCCGGCTTCGATGATGCGGATACATTGCCTAATACTTCCCTCCGTATCCAAAGTCGAAGTATTCGTCATGGATTGAATGCGAATGGGATTTTCGCCGCCCATCGGGATGTTGCCGATTCGGACAGTCGACGATTTTCTTCGCTGGTAATTGAAAGGATTCATATTCATCAATTTATCCCATAATTCAAATGCCTTCTTGTAGAATCATTTATCGCTGTTCGGCGAAAAGCTAATCCCAAGAGATGACGCCCCCAATGTGTTCGACGGGAATAAGTTTCGTAAGTATCGTGTTCCAAATCAAAATCACCCATCCAATAATAACGCGGTCGAACATAAAAATAAGTGGCTTCGGTAATTCTGCCATCGGAACTTTCCCCTTGCATTATATTTTGTTTGTCAGGTATTAGCACAGTAATATTCCGTTCGCAGCAATCGTTTTTTAATTGTTCCAATATACTATCGTAGGAATTGTAAATGGTATCCCATGAAAAATGATTGTACGCCGTGTCCCCCATCTTTTGAATGGGACGTATTTGGAGAATATCAAAACGATACGCTCCAAAAACAGAGAAAAAATCCTGCAATTCCACCAAATTATCCTTATTGACAGTATAATTCAAACGGACTTTCAAATGGGGATATTTTTCCTTTAATTTTGTCAGACACGCCATTGCCGACAAAAACTTGTCAAAAGAAGCATTCTGCATAAAATATTCGTAGGTTTCACGTTTTACTCCGTGTAACGACAAAGTAATTTCGTCCAGTCCGGCCGCCACCAATTCCTGCCAGTCATTATCGGAATACAAATGGCCGTTGGTAGTTATTGCAATATAAGGAACGCGATAGGCCTTCCCTAACTTGATAAGTATTTTATTGTATGGAAAAAGAGCGGGTTCGGCGCCACAACCAATTTGCAACTTCAATGTTCGATGAAAAAAGGCTTTTGCCAGCAAAGGCAAATCGTCCTCTTTCAGACTGCCTTTCATTTGTTTGCGTTTGTTTTCATCGCTGAAATAGCACATTCGGCAGCGTAAATTGCAAGCCAGAACAGGATCGATGAAAAGCCCGAAATACCGTCGGCCCAAGCAATGCAAAAGGTAAATACCCAACAATTTCAGACGAACGCTACGAATATAGCGATTCAATTTCAAGAATTTGTAGATATTCATATTTTGTGTTTATTTCCATATTCCGCATGGAAGAAGGAGGTTTAATTCGTTTTGAATTTGTATTTCACCAAAGACAATTCTTCATTCGCCTGCACAATTTTCGCCTTGAGATTTTCTTTGTATTCCGCAAACTTGGCTCGCTGTTTTTCATCTTTTAACGTCAAAATTTGCACAGCCAAAAGTGCGGCGTTCATTGCACCGTTGATTCCAACCGTAGCCACGGGAATACCCGGCGGCATTTGCACAATAGCCAGCAACGCATCCATTCCATCCAAAGAGGAATTGATTGGAACGCCGATGACCGGCAAAGCCGTCATCGAAGCAACGACGCCCGGCAGGTGGGCAGCCATGCCGGCCGCAGCGATAATGACTTCAATACCGCGTGCTTGTGCATTTTTTGCAAAAGATTCAACTTCGGCAGGTGTACGATGCGCCGACAAGGCGTGCATTTCAAACGAAATTTCAAATTCGTCGAAAACCTTAGCGGCTTTTTCCATGATGGGGAGGTCTGAAGTGCTCCCCATGATGATACTGACAACGGCTTTCATTCTCCTATGTGCGCGCGGTATTGAGCCGCTGTCATCAACGCATCCAAGGCAGACGCATTGGATACTTCTACTTTGATAATCCAGCCTTCGCCGTAAGGGTCTGAGTTAACCAATTCGGGTTCACTTTCTAAATCGGCGTTTACTTCCAATACTTTGCCTTCGACCGGCATCAGGAGGTCGGAAACGGTTTTGACTGCTTCAATCGAACCGAATACTTCATTCTGTTCAATGGTTTCGCCTTCGGCATCAACATCGATGAACACAATTTCACCCAACTGGTCTTGCGCATAATCGGTAATGCCAACATAAGCTATGTTGCCTTCCACACGAATCCATTCGTGGTCGGCGGTGTACTTGAGACTTTCAGGAAATTTCATAAATACTTTTAAATTGAATGTTCTTAAATTGGTTTCAAAGGTACGAATTGTCCGTAAATTAAAAAAGACTTCCGGAAGATTCCAAAAGCCTTTTTCGTCTTTTCTTCGGATTTTAACCTAAATAACTTTTCAGCAGATTATTTTTATTGCTCTGTTTCAGACGACGGATGGCTTTTTCCTTGATTTGCCGTACCCGTTCGCGCGTCAGACCAAATTCGTCACCTATTTCTTCAAGTGTCATTTCGTGGCGGCCAATACCGAAAAACATTTTCACAATGTCGCGCTCTCGTTCGCTTAAGGTCGATAAAGCGCGGTTAATTTCCTTCGACAAGGATTCGTTCATTAAGGCGCGGTCGGCTATCGGAGCATCTTCGTTGACCAATACGTCCAACAAACTATTATCTTCACCTTCCACAAATGGAGCGTCGACCGAAATATGCCGGCCTGAAACTTTCAGTGTGTCCGAAATTTTGTCTACCGGAATATCCAATTCATTGGCTAACTCTTCGGGTGAAGGCCGGCGTTCGTGTTCCTGTTCAAATTTTGAAAATGCTTTGGTAATCTTATTTAAAGAACCCACTTGATTGAGTGGCAAGCGCACAATCCGCGATTGTTCGGCCAAAGCCTGCAAAATAGATTGACGAATCCACCATACAGCATAGGAAATAAATTTGAACCCGCGCGTTTCGTCGAATTTTTCGGCGGCTTTAATCAAACCCAGATTCCCTTCGTTGATTAAATCAGGAAGACTTAATCCCTGATTTTGATATTGTTTGGCCACCGACACAACAAAACGCAAGTTAGCCCGTGTCAATTTTTCCAAAGCAGCGCGGTCGCCCCGCCGGATGGCCTGAGCTAATTCGACTTCTTCTTCTACGGTAATCAGGTCTTCTCGTCCGATTTCCTGAAGATATTTATCCAGCGAAGCGCTTTCACGATTGGTGATAGACTTTGTAATTTTTAATTGCCTCATTCAGTCTGTTTTTATGGGAAAAATTGCCACAAAATTAGTAATTTTTTCTGAAAGTAAGAAATGAAAAGGAAAATTCCCTTTTATTTTCTTTAGTGATTCAAATCAATTGCATAAAACCGTATCCGGTCGTTCGGATATAAACCTTTGATATACAAAACTCTTTCATCCGGTGCTTGTTTCAATGCCGCTTCAACAATTTTATTGAACGTTTCCGGCGAATCAATCCGAATGCCATCGGCTCCGGCCGTTAGAATAATAAAACCTTCTTTGATACCGGCGTCTTTCAATTTGCCATTGAATACTTTCGTTACTTCCACTCCATAATTCACACCGACAGCACGTTTCGTTTCGTCCGATAAAGCTTTCAATTCCGCACCCAAAACTTCGGCTACACTGCGGTTTTTAACCAGTGCTGTTGTTCCTTGGTCGTTTTTCAACTCTACTTTATACGTTTTTACAGTGCCGCTACGGTTTACCTGCACTTCGACCATATTGCCTGGGCGGTAACGGTTTACCAACGCTTTCAATTCGTTGCTGTTTTTGACTTTCGTACCGTTGATGGCGGTAATTACATCGCCTTCTTTTAATCCGGCTTTTTGCGCCGAGCTGTTCGTTGAAAATTCTTTCACATAGACGCCTTCGTGTACGTTCAGTTTTTCGTACGTTTCCGGTTCCTCTTCTTTCAAAATGGAAACATCGATAATCATCACTCCCAGTACCGCTCGTTGAACCACGCCGTATTCCCGGATATCGGAAACCACTTTTTTCACCAAACTGATAGGTACTGCAAACGAATATCCGACAAAATTTCCGGTTTCAGAATAAATGGCAGTATTAATGCCAACCAATTCGCCTTTTGTATTGACCAAAGCGCCGCCGCTATTCCCTGGATTAACGGCCGCATCGGTTTGGATAAAAGATTCAATCTTATCCTGTGCCCGTATGCTGCTTTGTCCGCCGGGGCCATAGCCCGAAAACAACACGCTTCCACGTCCTTTGGCACTGACAATACCGGCTGTTACTGTAGAAGTTAAATTAAACGGATTGCCGACCGCCAAAACCCATTCGCCTACTTTCAAGGCGTCGGAATCGCCGAAAGGAATCACCGGCAAATTCTTAGCTTCGATTTTCAAAAGGGCGATATCGGTCGCTTCGTCTGTTCCGACAAGCGTGGCCTTAAAGGTTTGCTCGTCATTAGTGGTTACCTCTATTTCATGGGCGCCAGCGATTACGTGATTATTGGTTACGATATAACCATCTTTCGAGATAATCACTCCCGAACCGAAACCCACGCGCGGACGTTGCTGTTGAGGCATTTGTCCGAAAAAGAATTCATACGGGTCGCTCCATGGGTCTATCCTCCGGCCCCGCCGTTCCGCCTGCTGATTGTTACTCGGATTCACCACCGATTTTATATGCACTACCGCATTCACGCTTTGTTCGGCTGCTAACGTAAAATCTGTGTTTTCGGCAGCCACGGTATTATATCCTACCGCATGAAAACCGGCTTGATTAAATTCGTCCGGAACCGACCGTTTGTCCTTTTTATCCAAGTAGGAATAAGTTCCAATAGTAGTGCCGACGCTCAACAAACAGATGAACACCGCGCCAAAAAAAAGTTTCCGATTTGTTTTCATATTTTTTAATTTAGTAATTATGTCAGAGTTTTTACCCTTTTATATCTATACAAATAACATACTAAAAAGTTATTTAGTATAGGAATTTTGACATTTTTAACTGTAAAAAATCGAAGTTAAATCTAATTAACAGTAGATCTGCCAAAAAGGACGAATTGCGCCACTTCTTCCATTAGCCATTTGGGAGTAGAAGTTGCTCCACAAATGCCGACCGACCGAACCGTGTTGAACCACGCGGACTCGATATCTCCCGAACTGGAAACAAGATAGGTATTCGGATTGGCTTGCTTGCATTCGTGAAACAGTACTTTGCCGTTGGAACTTTTTTTGCCGGCTACGAACAGAATCAAATCGTGTTGTAAAGCAAATTTTCGGATATTCGGTATCCGATTAGCTACCTGCCGGCAAATCGTATCGAAAAAAAGGAAAATAGCCGGCGGTTCGACACAAGCTTGGATTTCCCGTACAATTTTCCTGAAACCTTCTACCGACATTGTTGTTTGGGAAAAGAGATAAATATTTTTATTGAAATCCAATTGTCGGATATCGTCTTTCGTTTCAATAACAATGGCTGTTCCGTCGGTTTGCCCTACCAAACCATTCACTTCGGCATGGCCGGTTTTGCCGAAAATCACAATCTGGGAACTTTCCCGGTCGGACGACTGGTAAATTTTCCGGATTTTTTTTTGTAGCTGCAACACCACCGGGCAAGTGGCGTCTATAATTCGGATATGGTTTCGAACTGCGGTTGCATAAGTAGAAGGCGGCTCGCCGTGGGCGCGAAGCAGTACTTTCTTATCGTGCATTTCCTGCAAATCCCCATGATGAATGGTTTTCAAACCTTTTTTCTGCAAACGGGCCACCTCTTGACTGTTGTGGACGATATCGCCCAAACAATACAATTCGGGATTGGCGGCCAATTCCTTTTCGGCATGTTGAATCGCATTGACCACTCCAAAACAGAACCCTGAATCGCTATCAATTTCTATGTTAATCAACTTTTCTTTCATGTATTTCAAATACAAAATTAGGAAATTTATAGTAGTGATGCACTAATTTTTAATATTTAATTGTAATCTATTGATTTTTCAATACATATAATCGTTCTTTGATTTTTGGACTTGAATTTAAAACCTGTAATTTTGAGGTGCCGGCACTCGAAGTCGCACGATTCTATCAATAACATTGGCAAATCGAAGTGTTTTTTAAGTGGATGAAGCACAATCTCACTGTTAAAAAACTTGGGGGACATTTCCATTTCGACAAAACACCGAAAAGTCAATTACTCGCTCTGAATACTGAAATTCATGTCAATCAAAATGTCAATGAACAATTATCGTTATTTAGTCAATCAATGTTAAATATTAATGCATCAGTAGTATTTTCAACTCACTATTTTCAACCGCGCAAAGTATAAAATAAACTTAATTGAAAAGCAAGCAGGAAGAAAACATTTAATCTCCTTCCTGCTTGCTTTTTTTATGCAGAAACGCTGCCGTTATATCCGGCGCAAACTCAAAATTGTAAAATATTTACCAGCTTGCCTTTCTCAAACCCGGGATTAATCCCTGAGAAGCCATTTCACGCAATTGGATACGGGAAATGCCGAATTGGCGAACGTATCCTTTCGGCCGGCCGGTGATTTTGCAACGGTTGTGCAACCGCACGGGCGAAGCGTTCTTCGGTAAAAGTTGCAAGGCATCGTAATTGCCTTCTTTTTTCAGTTGTGCTCTTTTGGCAGCATATTTGGCAACTAATTTCGCACGTTTTACCTCGCGGGCTTTCATTGATTCTTTAGCCATATTTTCAATTTTTTTTAGCGTTTTTAAAAGGTAAGCCGAATTCTCTCAACAATGCATAACCTTCCTCGTCTGTCCGGGCAGAAGTAACGAAGGTAATATTCATACCCAATATCTTCGTAATGGTGTCGATATTGATTTCCGGGAACACAATTTGTTCCTGGATGCCGAGGGTATAATTACCACGTCCATCTAACTTGCCTTCAATCCCTTTGAAGTCGCGGATACGGGGCAAAGCCACGCGGATGAGGCGTTCGAGAAATTCGTACATTTGTTCACGACGAAGGGTAACCATCACGCCGATAGGCATTTTCCGGCGCAGTTTGAAATTGGAAATATCCTTTTTTGAAACCGTTGCTACCGCTTTCTGACCGGTAATGGTTGTCAATTCCTGAATCGCCACGTCGATAATTTTCTTGTCGGCGGTAGCCATTCCCAAACCTTGGTTGATGACAATCTTCTTCAATACAGGAACTTGCATTAAAGAGGTATAACCAAATTCTTTCGTTAATGCAGGGACAATCTTTTCCTGATATTCTGTCTTTAAATTTGCTGTCTTACTCATTATTTGATTTCCTCCCCTGATTTTTTAGAATAACGAACCAATTTTCCTTTTGCATTCAATTTGCGACCGATGCGGGTCGGTTTACCGCTTTTCGGGTCGATGACGTTCAAGTTTGAAATATGAACGGATGCTTCTTTCTTCTGGAATCCTCCCTGAGGACTTTTTGCATTCGGCTTCGTACTTTTAGATACGATATTAACGCCTTCTACCAAAGCGCGCTGCTTTTCGACCAGCACTTTCAGTACGCGGCCGGTTTTGCCTTTGTCTTCGCCGGCATTCACATAAACCGTATCGCCTTTTTTGATATGTAATTTGCTCATTGCTTCTTCTGAATTATGAATTATAACACTTCCGGCGCTAACGATACGATTTTCATGTTTACGGCACGAAGTTCGCGGGCCACAGGACCAAAAATACGGCTGCCGCGGATTTCACCGGCATTGTTCAACAATACGCAGGCATTGTCGTCGAAGCGGATGTAGGAGCCGTCGGCGCGGCGGATTTCTTTTTTCGTGCGTACAATAATCGCTTTGGATACTGCACCTTTTTTAATATCACTTGATGGGATAACATTTTTTACAGCTACGACAATTACATCCCCAACAGAAGCGTAACGTCTTCTTGTTCCGCCCAATACACGGATACAGAGTACTTCTCTCGCACCGGAATTATCGGCTACCGTCAATCTGGATTCTTGTTGTATCATAATTATTTCGCTTTTTCAATGATTTCTACTAAACGCCATCTCTTGGTTTTGCTCAGGGGACGGGTTTCCATGATGCGTACGGTATCGCCGATATTGCATTCATTTTTTTCGTCATGGGCATGGAACTTCTTCGTTTTGTTCACGAATTTCCCGTAGACAGGGTGTTTTTCTTTCCATTTCACAGCAACAGTGATGGATTTTTCCATCTTATTACTGGAAACAACTCCGATTCTTTCTTTTCTTAAATTTCTCGTTTCCATTCAGTTGCTTATTTTTTGTTTTCTAATTCGCGTTTGCGTAATTCTGTTTTCATACGCGCAATCTCTCTGCGTGATTTGGTAATCACGGCAGGGCTATCCAAAGGCGAAATACTGTGATTGATTTTCTTTTGCTGGTAAGCTTTCACTTCCGCTTCAATCCGTTCGATCAATTCCGGCGTAGCCAAATCTCTGATTTCTGCAATTTTCATACCCCTTTACACATTTTCGTTAGTATAATCATAATCACGCCTTACCACAAATTTGGTAGTTACGGGAAGCTTTTGAGCGGCTAATCTCAAGGCTTCTTTTGCCACTTCAAACGATACACCCTCTATTTCAAAGAGGATGCGGCCCGGAGTAACCGGAGCGACGAACCCTTCCGGTGCTCCTTTTCCTTTACCCATACGTACTTCTGCCGGTTTTTTGGTGATCGGCTTGTCCGGGAAAATCCGAACCCAAACCTGACCTTGACGTTGCATATAACGGGTTACGGCTACACGCGCAGCTTCTATCTGGCGACCGGTAATCCATTTCGATTGCAATGTTTTTATTCCAAAAGAACCGAATGATAATTGGTTGCCTCTTTGGGCATTCCCTTTCATGCGGCCTTTTTGCGACCTTCTGAATTTTGTTTTTTTCGGTTGTAACATCTTTTGTTATTTTTTTATTCAACAAAGTAAAAAATGGGTAACGGCCATTTTTTTTGAGCCTGCAAAGTTACATTAAGTATTTGTTTTTTACAAACTATTGAAAGAAAATTTTACTTTTTGACCCGAAAACTCCCGTTATACCTTACTTTAAAGCGGTCGGTTAGTTCCACCCCTGGAGTCCGGATAAAATAGCATTCCATCACATACACCATTTAAAAAACTATTTTCCCAATCAAACACCATCGTCTTTTTATTTTTTTTGAAAAAAATTTGTTGATTTGGTTTTTCTTTGTAACTTTGCACCACAAAGTACTTTTCATTCTACTAAAATGAACAAACAAACAGAAGATATCAAAGCGATTCGCGAAATGATGGAGCGATCGAGTAAATTTCAATCGCTCAGCGGATTATCACTTGTATTTGCCGGGCTGCTTGCCTGTGCGGGCGCTGCATTCGCCTATTGTTACTTGCTGCGCGACCCTTCGTCGACGAACTTCAATCGCAATCAGGAAATCCTTATTTTACTAGCCGATGCACTTTTGGTGTTACTGCTTTCGGTGAGCGTAATTACTTTTTTCTGTTACAGGAAAGCCCGGCAAAATCATCAATCGCTCTTCAGTAGCGTTACGAAACGCGCGGCTTATAACCTGCTGATTCCCCTGGCGACTGGCGGTATTTTCTCGCTGCTGTTCCTGTTTCGCAACGAAATTGAAATGGTCGCCGCCTCTACGCTTATTTTCTATGGTTTGGCTTTGATAAACGCCTCTAAATTCACCTATTCCGAAATCCATTATCTTGGAATTGCGGAAATAATCACCGGTTTGCTCGCTGCCTTTGTTTTACATCAAGGAATATGGTGGTGGACCAGTGGTTTTGGCTTGCTACACGTGATTTTTGGATTCCTGATTTACATCAAATACGATAAAACAAAAAAATGACAAGTATCATTGCTCATCTGAATAAAATTTTCGATAGTCGTATTCGTTTGGGAATCATGTCGATACTTTTAGTCAATGACGCCACCGATTTCAATACGATGAAGGAACTTTTGGAATTGACCGACGGCAACCTGGCCACTCATTTGCGTACACTGGAGAAGGCCGGTTACATCGAATCGACCAAACAGTTCATCGAACGGAAACCGAATACCCGGTATGTTATCACCGAAAGTGGAAAAAATGCATTCAAAGAACATGTGAACGCTCTTGAAAAATTAATGTCTTAATTTTTTTATTTATTCGCTTTGAAATACAAAGTACTTTTAATTAATATAATTACTCATTTTTAAACATTCAATTTTTATGGAAACAAAAGAAAAATTCACGCAATCGCTAACATTTAAGGCGATGATTGTCATTGGATTAACATTGCTATTGCTCATTCCGAATGCAATGATTCAGAATTTGATCTCCGAACGGCAAGAGCAAAGCCGTACGACTATCCATGCGATTAACGAAAAATGGAGTTTGGCGCAAACTTTGTGTCCGCCGGTATTGGTCATTCCCTACACGACTACCATTGTGGAAAAGAATAAAGAAACCGATTATCAAGAGCATGTGTTGTATCTTACGCCGGAAAATACGAAAATCGATGTCCGGCTTTTTCCTGAGGAACGACATCTCTCCATTTACAAAAGTATTGTATATGAAAGCGATATTCATATCGGCGGACATTTTGCACCGGTCGGCCGGTTGAGTATCGAAAACAGCGTCCTGCATTTCGACAAGGCCTATCTTTCGTTAGGTATTAGCGATTTGCGGGGAATTTCGCAGGAAATTGATTTGAAGATAAACGGGAAAAATTATCCTGCCGAAGCCGGATTCGGCAGTTTCGATAATCAAAAAAACATGCATATTGAGTTAAAAAACATGCAATTACAGGATTCCTCCGACGGATTTTCTTTCGATTGTTTCCTGAAATTGAAAGGCAGCAGCAGTATCAGTTTCATTCCCATAGCGAAAACCACAACAGTAAACGTATCAGGCGATTGGAATGCGCCCGGGTTTATTGGAAATTTTTTACCGGAATATACAGTTAATGATACAAGCTTCAGCGCCGCATGGAACGTCCTGAGTTTCAATCGCAGTATTCCCGAAAGCTGGACGGACGCCGCCATCGGTACACTAAAGGACGTTTCTTTCGGTGTAAGCCTAATTGACAGGGTCGATCATTACCAGCAAAATATGCGCTCGGCAAAATACGCTTTACTGTTTATCGGACTGACTTTTGTCGTCTTTTTCTTCGTGGAAGCACTGACAAAAAAACGGATTCATCCGGTACAATACCTCTTAGTAGGGATCGCTTTGATATTGTTTTACAGCCTGTTGCTTTCCATATCGGAACAAATCGGTTTTGTTTGGGCTTACCTCATTGCAAGTATGGCAACCATCTCGTTGATATTGTTTTACGCGCATAGCATTTTCAAAGATAAAAAACCGACCGTCCTCTTGGGGATTATACTGACGATGCTTTATGTGTTCCTTTTTGTAGTACTGCAATTGGAAGATATGGCGTTGTTAATTGGCAGCTTAGGATTGTTCCTGATACTTGGAATCATTATGTTTGTTTCCCGGAAGATTCAGTGGTATTGAACGGATACTGTCATTTCGTTTTCATGTGTCCTCAGTAAACTCTGCACACACTACACAAAAAGAGGACTGTATTCAATCACACAGTCCTCTTTTCCCGTATTGGTTTTTTTCGCTTACTTCATCTCGAAACCTAACAAGAAACAATAAGACTGCCCGTCTTTTCCGTTGACATTCCCGGCGTTGGTCGAATCGTTGTAATTGCGGAGCATAAATCCGGCCATAACCCTATTTGTCCCATAAGCGATAGGGTTCCGTTTACATTGTATAAGTACCCCAGATAATCTTTCGTACAGGTATCTTGTTTTTTCTAATTGCAAAAAAAACTGAAGAATAATTATTTTTTATAATCTTTGACATATAAATCCTAACACATCTTAAATGTTGTTGATATATCATAAAAAATTATTATTTTTGCGTTAAAATAAAAAGACTATGGCAAAAACCATTATAGAAACTCCTTTGATGCGACAATATATCGAGATGAAATCCAAACATCCCGATGCTATTTTATTGTTCCGTGTAGGCGATTTTTACGAAACTTTCTCAGCCGATGCAATCACTGCGTCGGAGATATTGGGCATTACCCTTACGCGACGGGCGAATGGCCCCGGGCAGCACGTCGAATTGGCGGGATTTCCGCATCATGCGTTGGACACCTATTTGCCGAAATTGGTTCGTGCGGGCAAACGGGTGGCTATTTGCGACCAGTTGGAAGACCCTAAATCGACAAAAAAACTGGTCAAACGAGGCATTACGGAATTGGTTACTCCCGGTGTTTCCATCAATGACAATGTACTGAATCACAAGGAAAACAATTTTTTAGCTTCAGTGTATGTCAACCGGCAAATCTGTGGTGTGGCTTTCCTCGATATCTCTACCGGCGAATTTTTAACGGCCGAAGGGCCGGCAAACTACGTTGATAAACTACTGAATAATTTTGCTCCCAAAGAAGTTTTACTGGAACGCCGCCAACGCAAAGCGTTTGGGGAAGTTTTCGGATCAAAATGGTTGACGTACGAAATGGAAGATTGGGCGTTTACCGAAGATTCCGCCCGCGACCGCCTGCTCAAACAATTTCAAACCCAAAGTTTGAAAGGTTTCGGCGTACAATATTTGACCCATGGAATTATTGCCGCCGGAGCGATTCTGCATTATCTGGATTTCACCCACCACACCCAGACCGGACATATCACCGCTTTGTCGCGTATCGAAGAAGACCGTTTTGTTCGCTTGGATAAATTCACGGTGCGCAGTTTAGAATTGTCAAGCACCATGAACGAAGGCGGAACATCGTTGATCGATGTTTTAGATCATACTATTACGCCCATGGGAGCCAGGATGTTGAAACGATGGATTGTTTTCCCACTCAAACAAGTGAAACCGATTGAAGATCGCCTTTCGGCAGTGGAATATTTTTTCCGGCAACCGGAATTGAAAACCCAATCGGTACAGCAACTCAGTTTTGTCGGCGACCTCGAACGGATTATTTCAAAAGTAGCTGTCAACCGCGTCAATCCACGGGAAATAGTACAACTAAAAACGGCTCTTACAGCCATTGCTCCGATAAAAGAGATGTGTATGAATGCCGACGAACCCAGTTTGAAACGTATCGGTGAACAATTGAATGCCTGTTCCATCATCCGGAACCGGATAGAAAAAGAAGTAGTACCCGACCCTCCCATTCTATTAAATAAAGGAAATGTAATTGTCAAAGGCATTAACACCGAACTGGACGAATTGCGCCAAATTGCCTATTCCGGTAAAGATTATCTGCTTCAAATACAGCAACGCGAAAGTGAAAGAACAGGAATTCCTTCATTGAAAATAAGTTACAACGGAGTCTTCGGATATTATATTGAAGTCCGCCATACACACAAGGAAAAAGTTCCCACCAATTGGATTCGTAAGCAGACGTTGACACAAGCGGAAAGATACATTACCGAAGAGTTGAAAGTATATGAGGAAAAAATACTGGGAGCGGAAGACAAAATTCTCGCTTTGGAAAACCGACTGTTCAACGAACTGGTTTTGGAAGTGATGGAATACATCGCTCCGATTCAAACCAATGCAACGCTTATCGCACAACTTGATTGCTTGTTGTCTTTTGCCAATGTAGCGGAACATAACAAATATATCCGCCCGCAAATAAACGACAGCAAAATCATCGACATCAAGAATGGACGCCATCCGGTGATTGAAACGCAGTTGCCTCCGGGCGAAGTTTACATTCCCAACGATGTCTACTTGGACGATAAAACTCAGCAAATCATTATGATTACCGGACCGAATATGGCGGGTAAATCGGCTTTGTTGCGCCAAACAGCACTTATCACTTTGATGGCTCAAATCGGATCGTTCGTTCCGGCAGAATCGGTTAAAATCGGATTGGTGGATAAAATTTTCACCCGTGTGGGCGCCAGCGACAATATCTCGCTGGGTGAATCGACCTTTATGGTGGAAATGAACGAGGCCGCTGATATATTGAACAATCTTACCGACCGTAGCCTCGTCCTGTTCGACGAATTGGGACGCGGAACTTCTACTTACGACGGCATTTCGATTGCCTGGGCTATTGTGGAATACATCCACGAACATGCGAAAGGACATGCAAAAACGCTTTTCGCCACTCATTACCACGAACTGAACGAAATGGAGAAATCGTTCAAACGCATCAAGAACTACAACGTTTCGGTAAAGGAAGTAGACCAGAAGGTCATTTTTTTGAGGAAATTAGAACGAGGCGGTAGCGAACATAGCTTCGGTATTCATGTGGCTAAATTGGCGGGAATGCCGCTCAGCATTGTCAAACGAAGCAATGAAATCCTTGCCCAATTGGAAACGGGTAATCGCAAAACCGGCATCGCAAAACCTATTAAGCAAATATCCAGCCAGCGGGAAGGCTACCAACTGAGCTTTTTCCAATTAGACGATCCGGTACTGTCGCAAATCAGGGACGAAATTATTACCCTCGATATAGACCATCTGACGCCGATGGAAGCTCTAAATAAATTGAATGAAATTAAAAGAATTTTGCAATGTAAGTAATTGAATTAAAATAATTTATCAACGTAACAAACTTGTTAGTTACACGAATGTTTCTTACAAGTTTGTTACATTCTAAAAAATCACTATCTTTGTATGAAAAACAAACAAAAAAACATGGAAAATCCTTTTATTTTCGGTTCGGCAACATCAGGCAAGTGGTTTACCGACAGAACAGAAGATGCAAAAAGGCTTCTAAACAATTTTATGCATGGAATCAATACGATTATTATTTCCCCACGGCGATGGGGAAAAACATCGTTAGTCTTAAAAGTTTCCGATCAGGCAAACAAAAGCGATTTGCATCTGAAAATCGTCAACATGGATATTTTTCCTTGTCGTTCGGAAGAAGACTTCTATCAACTGTTTGCTACCGAAGTTATTAAACAAACAGCCACCAAATGGGAAGAATGGACGGAAAATGTCAGTCGCTTTTTATCCGGATTAGTACCTAAAATTAGTTTAGGCGCAAATCCGGCTACGGACTTCACATTATCTTTCGATTTTTCCAATAAACACTTAAACGAGGAGATTTTAGATTTGCCGAAAAAAATCGCTCAAAAAAAAGGCATTCGCATTGTTGTTTGTATCGATGAATTTCAACAAATAGAAGAATTTACAGATGCGAAAAATTTTCAAAAAACTTTACGATCTGCTTGGCAATTACAAACGCAAGATGTTACTTATTGCTTATATGGAAGTAAGAAACATCTGTTAAGCGCTTTATTTTCCAAGCAAAGTATGCCGTTTTATAAATTCGGTGACGTCCTCTTTTTGCAAAAAATTCCTTTGAATGATTGGATACCGTATATTCAGGAACGGTTTGAGAAAACAGACAAATTTATCTCGTCCGAATTAGCATCCATGATTTGTCAAGCGGTAGACAATCATTCATCGTATGTACAGCAACTGGCGTGGCTACTATGGGTACGCACGGAACAACGAGCCACCGAATCCGATTTTAATGATGCGTTACAAGATTTGTTAAATCAAAATTCGGCATTGTATTATAATTTCACAGAAGAACTTACACTAATCCAAATGAACTTTCTCCGGGCAATAGTGGATGGCGTACACCATCAGTTTTCACGCAAAGACATTTTGTTGAAATACAATCTGGGCACTTCGGCCAATGTTTCCCGCGTCAGAAAATCGCTGGAACAAAAAGAGTTAATTGATATTTCGCCCAAGATGATCACGTTCAACGATCCGGTATTCCGCTTGTGGTTTAAGAAAACGATTTTTATCAGGCAAAAATAATGACTCCGGTAACAGAATCTTCACTTAAACAAAAAACCGTCAAAGGACTTTTCTGGGGCGGTGTCAGCAACGGCTTACAACAATTATTAGGCGTAGTTTTTGGTATCGCCATGGCTCGCCTCTTAACCAAAGAAGATTACGGAATGATAAACGTATTAGGCATTTTTTCCGGCATAGCCATTACCATTGTCAATAGCGGATTTTCCGTCGCCCTAACCAATAAAAAGGATGCCGGAAACAACGATTACAATGCGGTTTTCTGGTTTACGGTTTTTGTCGGCTTATTCCTCTATGGGGTTCTTTTCTTCTGCGCTCCGTTGATTGGCCGGTATTTTAACCAGCCGGAATTGGTTCCCTTGGCGCGGTTCCTGTTCATTGTCTTTTTAATCAGCGGCATGAGTACAGCTTCTTACACAGTGATGTTTAAAAAAATGATGACTAAGCAACAAGCCGTCATTGACGTTGTATGTATGTTAATCGCCCTAAGCACCGGAATCGTATTGGCGTTCAATGGTTTCGCATATTGGTCGCTTGCCGCCCAGATGGTTATACAGCATTGTTTGACAGCCGTTTTACGGTTTATTATCGCCCCTTGGAAACCGAGCCTTCATATCAACTTTTCGCCGTTAAAACCACTTATTTCATTTAGTTTCAAACTCTTTTTAACCAACATTTTCATCCAAATCAATCAATACCTGTACTCGGTGATATTCGGTAAATTATACAGCATTGCCACAGTCGGCATCTATAATCAAGGCCAGAAATGGATGTCGATGGGACAGCAACTTATTGGAGGAACGATTAATTATGTTACCCAGCCTGTATTGGTGCAGTTAAATGCAAATAAAAACCGGCAAGTGCATGTGCTCCGGAAGCTCATCCGTTTCGGCGCTTTTGTTTCTTTCCCCCTGATGCTGGGATTAGCCTTTGTAGGAAGAGAATTTATCCTGATTGCCCTTGGCGAAAAATGGTTGCCCAGCGTGCCCTTCCTGCAATTAGCCTGTATCTGGGGATCGGTTGTCTTTTTATCGACCCTCTACACCAACCTGATCTATGCTCATGGAAAATCCGGCTGGTATCTGTACGGAACCATCGGCATCGGGTTATTGCAGTTAGCCGCTGCTGTCGGTCTGTATCCCTTGGGGATATTTGCGATCATCATCGGTTCTATCGTAGCCTGCTTTATCGGATTGGGCTTTTGGCAGTATTGTGTATCGAAAATTATCCGCTTGCGATTGCGTGATGTATTGAAAGACACACTACCCTATCTGGCCGTTACGCTGTGCTGTTTTTTCATCACATGGCTGTTGACGAAAAATATCGTCAATTTATATGCATTGATAACGGCTAAAATTGGAATCTCCGCCTTTCTGTATATTCTCATTATGAAATACAGTGGTTCGGTAATGTACAAAGAAAGTATGTTGTTTTTATTGCAACGTTTCAAACATTTTAACAAACAAACACAATGACACCTAAACGCATGTTATACAGGGGAGTGATTCGGTTTTTCGAACAAATGATGCTAAGACGTTCGTTCCGAAGTTGTCATTCCATCCATTTATCGGTCGAACCCTTGCCGGATTCCAACCGGCAATGCGATTTGATTACCGTTGCTTTCAACAATGTAAAAACCATTGAACAACAAATTCATTTCGTTCGGAAGTACATGGGGGGGGAAAATACAACTATATTATCGCTGATAATTCGACAGACCAAACAATTCGAAAAGAAATAGAAGCGCTTTGCGATAAAAATCGGATCAGCTATATCGGTTTGCCGAAAAATTACCAGTCAAAAATGTGGTGGTGGAGTTATTCGCACGGTACGGCGCTCAATTGGATCTACCGCCATATAGTGAAGAAACGGCAACCCTGTTATTTCGGGTGTATCGACCACGACTTATTCCCAATCAAACCGGTATGCCCAGTAGAACACTTAGCCCGCCAGCCCATCTATGGCATCATAGAAGAAAGAGGCAGGTATTGGTATCTCTGGGCAGGATTCTGCCTTTTTCGATTTGATTTTGTTCGGAACAAGAAAATTGATTTCTTACCCACTAAACCGAAAACTATTTATTTAGACACCGGCGGAAGCAATTGGTATTCCATTTATTCTAAAATCAATAAAACCTCCATGTCGTTCGCTTCTTCGCGTTGTCAAACCATAGTAGAAAAAGAAAACGGAAAAAACGGTCGGATAAATCTTTGGGTGGAATATCTGGACGATACATGGCTCCATACCGCCGGTGCATCCAATTACGCCAAAATAGCGCCCGAACAAATTGAAAGGAAAGAAGATGCTATTTGGAAAATTCTGAAAAAACATTGGTAAACAAGTGTTTTTTTCGTATTAATATGTTTTTTTACCGTAAAAAAAGGTAACTTTGACCCAAAGTGGAGAATCCGGTTGATAATAAAAAATAAATGATTCACATATGAAAATAGCATCCCTGGACAATTGTCTATCCCTGCAAGTCTGCAACACGTGTCTGCAACTTGGCGATTCTTTACCTTTCGGAGTACACGGATGGATTCAAAACGACAAAGAATTTCGAGTAAAGTTTATTGACACCAACCGATTATCATAAAAAAACAAAATTCATGAATCGCCCACTTGTATCCATTATCACTGTTACTTACAACGCCCGAAATACGATAGAACAGACCATACAAAGTGTATTTTCTCAAACCTATCCGAACATCGAATACCTTATTATTGATGGTGGATCCAACGACGGTACAGTAAATCTTATCCTACAAAATGCATCCCGTTTAAACTATTGGGTAAGCGAGAAAGACCAGGGTATTTACGACGCCATGAACAAAGGAATACGCTTGGCCAAAGGGAACCTGATCGGTATTATTAATGCCGGTGATTATTACCAACCGGATGCCGTAGAGAACATAGTAGAAGCTTATCGGAAACACCCGGAATATGGAATTTTTCACGGTAATATTCATTTACGGAACGAAGACGGCTCTTTTTTCAAACTAAAAAAACCGAATCCGGATTTAAGTCAGCTTTACAGAGGCATGTCCCTTTTCCACCCCACCGTTTTTGTACGAAAAGAGATTTATGAAAAAACAGGCCTGTATGACTGCCGGTTCGAAATAGCCGCCGATTTCGATTTTATTTTGCGGAATTATTTAGCGGGAACACTCTTTTTCTACATAGATCAAGTGATTGCTGATTTCAAGCAAGGTGGTTTTTCCGGTCGTAACAAGCTAAGATCCCATAGAGAATGTCGAGATATTTTGTACAAAAATGGGTATGAAAAGACTATTGTAGAACCGCTTTTCAAAAGATGGAACAAGATTTATCGAAAACAAAGAATTTTAGATTTGGGATACGCTATCGTCCGAAAACTGTTTTCCGATAAAATCGCCAACAAAATTGCTTCGTATATAACTAACAAATAAGAAAATAATTAATTCTCCCGCGCCAACAGTCGGTGTCCAATCCGGCAAAAGATGCAATTTTCATGGAAATACAAACGGAAATTCCGGAATATCGTCATTGATTTATTATCCCTGCTTGCTTACGTAAGGTTTGTCCGGTTCCAAATACTTGAGAGTTTTTTACTATCTTTCCTCTGTAAAAAAACTTTTTTCATTTGCACGTGCTTGGAAAAACGAGGTTTTTCATCTAATTTTGCGCTAAAAATAAAAAAACATGAAAACTCACAACACCTTCAAAAAAGCAATCCCCCACCTGGGCGCACTGCTGTTTTTCTTTTTGCTGACATTGGTTTATTTTTACCCCGCTTTCGAAGGCAAAATCCTGCAACAAGGGGATATCACAAATTATCAAGGCATGGCGCACGAACTGGAAGAATACGGAAAACTTTCGGGAT
>JAISYG010000064.1 GCA_031270075.1 Dysgonamonadaceae bacterium | reverse complement strand
ATTAATCATTAATAAGTATGTTTTACACAAGGATAAATAAGATGAAAGTGTACAGTTACCTCACCCCCGGCTCCTCTCCCAAGGAGAGGGGAGTGGGGGCGGTGCAGTTGTCTGCTTTTTGTCCCGTCAGGGACAATCGTTCGGTAGAAAATAACAATACCCTGCACCACCTCCCCCACCGTCCCGGATGGGACGGAATGTGGGTAGAAAAAAGCCTGTTTATGCAAACACATTCCGTCCCTGACGGGACGGTAAAGAAGATTCTTGCTTGTGTTTTTTCTACCGACCGATTGTCCCTAACGGGACAAAAGGACGCAAATGCTGCGAATTTTTCTTTGTCCCTTTGCGGCCCTTTGCGGTTCAAACACTCCGCTGGTGCGGGTCGAAAAAGTTCGACCCCTACCAGATACCTCTTTACAATGAAAATGCTTTTGAATGATTGAATGAATGTCTAATATAATTTTTGAATAAAGATGGCCCATTTACAAAAAAAGAATACGGAGGCCCTCCCTCAGAAAAGCGTAACGCTCTCCGGCATGTCCGGTGCAGGTGTTGCGCCTGTCGGGAAGCATGAATCGAAACTGCCCTATGTGGCTCCCTCTTTCACGACAACCGATGTGGACATCGAGCCGTTCTGTGTGCCGGCTTCCACTCCGGTTCCCTCCTCTCCTGTGATTGAGGACGAGGTAGAGGGCGGTACCCTCGACGTACAGATTTTAGGGCTATGACAGGAATCGCTTATAGCTAACAGCTAATGACTTAAAAAAAGAATTTTATCATCATTAAACAGTAAATGGATATGAGTACTCAATCATTATCATTTGTTTTTGCCGCTTTTCTAACGGCGGTAGTATTTTCTTTCTCCTCCTGCTCGGAGGACGAAGGTGGCGTTTCCGCTTCCGGCAAGGCTTCACTTCGCATCAGCGTCGCGGGGATTTCCACCGGGGGCGAGGAATCGCTGACGCGCGCCGCCCTCGAACCCGAAACGGTGGTGCTGACTGCCGACGACGGCACAGCCGTGGAATTCACCCTTTCGATTGACCCTGCTTCCGTGACGCGCGCTCCTACTACCACAGACATGGACCCCGGCAAAAAATACCGCATCATCGTTTACAAGGCCTCGGACGACAGTTTCGTGACGGAAGACGTGTTCACGGCGGGCGACGAGGGCAGCATCATGGGACTGGAACAGGACACACCCTACAAGCTGGTTGCCATCTCTTACAACACGGCAACCGCCCCGCCCGTTGTCGGTTCGCCGGCTACGACCATCACGGTCGACCCGTCGTACGACCTGTTGCACTGGGTGAATAGTAATACTGTTACGATAGCCTCCGGATCACCCTCGCCGACGGTGGGTATTACATTCAAGCATCGGTTTCCGAAAGTGACTGTGACTGCGGACGCCTCACTGACGGGCGACAACATCACTGTAGTGCCGGCTTCGGCTACACTAACACCCGGATACCAGGGCCAGCTGACCCTGCTGACAGACGGCGCTCCCGCCGCAACGGCAACTTCGGTGCAGACTTTGTCGTTGGGTGCGAGCGTCGGTTCCCAAACGGTGACGGGTTCTTCCCGCTACGTGTTCACGGGCAGCGCCGCCTCTGTCACGCTGACCTTTTCCGGCAATCTGACGGTGGCTGCCCTGTCGGGCCCCAAGACGTTGACAAATCCCGTGGTGACGTTCAACTCTGCCTTGCTGTCGGGTTACAAATACACGCTGACCATACGTGTGGAGGCGAGCAAGGGCGACTATTACTCTTATGCCGGCAAAACGGGTTCCGTTTACCAGGCGGAGATACCGATCAGCGATCCCAACACTCCTTATAGCAGCAAGCCATCGCTCACTTTCCTCACCTACAACCTCGGCGCCGATCCGGACATGACGCCTAAACAACAGATGGCGTATCCGCACACCGATGACAAGAATATCCGGGTGTATGGCGGTCTGTTCCAATGGGGTAGGAAGGATGTTTACCATGCCTTGCGTGACCCGATGGCCGATGTACCGGGTTCTTTTACCACCACCCTATATACTACCTCTACGTACAATCCAACTTCCACTTCCCAGCAGTTTGTTTTAGGGGATTCCCACACTAAAGGTTGGTGGCTTTCGAACGATGTGGACGGTTCTAAACTCTGGGGCAACGGCGCGGGAGTGGCCGGCCAGACCACTTCCATATCCGCGGGTACTAACAATCCCTGCCCGAGCGGTTACCGTGTTCCTACCCAGCATGAATGTGCTTTGATCATGAACGAGAATGGTAATTCTGGATCCTATAACGACACCTTCAATGCCACGGATAACGGGGATAATACGGCTTATAGCGGTGCTACGTGGTATGTTCCTTTGAATAACAAGAAACTTGTTTGGGTTCGTGTATCTGATAAAAAGGCTTCCACATCTTTCACTTCATCTAAGATGAACGGTTACGCTATATATAGGAAGGCTGATATAACATCTAACAGTAACCCTACTTCTGTTTACAACACGACTTTTGCCCCTACCGTTGACCTCACTATCGCCACTCATACCCCCCTGATGTTCCTGCCTGCCGCGGGCTACCGCACCGGTAATGGTACTGTGGAAAGTACGGGTGTGAACGGCTTCTACTGGAGTAGTACGGTTCAAGGCTACGGCGCGTGCGGCATGACCTACTCCTCCACCGTCGTGATGGCGTTCCTCAACCACGTGCGCGCGTACGGGCGCTCGGTGCGCTGCATTGCAGAATAAATTTAAATTTATTTATTTCCTGCCGCCCTTAAAGGCGGGTGTTTTCCGGGTGGCCTACGAGAAGGATGCCTTTGCGCTGTGCAGCGTCAAATGGTTCGGGAGATTTTGCTTTTCAACCAATTCGTTTCTTCTATGGACAAATAAGGACTGAGTAATTGAAAAACTTTTTGGTGATATTCGTCCAACCATCGGATTTCCTGTTCATTCAGGAGCGACCACTCGATCAGTTGTGTATCTATCGGACAAAGAGTGAGTGTTTCAAATTGATAAAATTCGCCCCCTTCCGAGGGGGTAGAGGGAACGGTGAGTAACAGGTTTTCGATGCGGATGCCGTACTCGCCTGCCCGGTAAAGGCCCGGTTCGTTGGAAGTAATCATACCCGGTTTCAAAGGCGCCGGATGGTAATTCATGCGGATGCTTTGAGGACCTTCATGCACATTCAGGAAACATCCGACGCCATGCCCCGTGCCATGCAGGTAATTTTGTCCTTCTTGCCAGATAAATTGGCGTGCCAGAACATCCAATTGCATACCAACAGTGCCTTTGGGAAATTTCGCCATTGACAGACAGATATTTCCTTTCAGCAGACGGGTGAAATCTCGTTTCATTGCATTGTTTACGGTACCAACGGCCACGGTGCGGGTAATATCGGTGGTGCCATCCAAATATTGGGCGCCGGAGTCTATCAGCAAAATGCCCTCGGGACGAAGGGTCGCATTACTCGCTTCGGTAGCGGCATAGTGTACGATAGCGCCATGCGGACCGTAGCCGGCTATGGTTTCAAAACTTTCACTGAAAAAATATTCTTGTTCACTCCGGAAAGCTTTCAGGCGATTGCTTACATCCAATTCGGTAACGGATTGCTTGGCTTTTAATTGCGTATCCAGCCAATACAGGAATTTCACTAAAGCCACTCCATCGCGTTGCATGGCCCGGCGGATACCGGCTATTTCCGTTTCATTTTTAATGGATTTCATTTCATCGACCGGATGGATGGTTACTTCATGCAAGGTACAGCTTTTCGGAATAGCATTATAGAATGTATAATTGATTTTTCCCGGCGTAACCAGTATCCGTCGGGCTTTTAATTTTCGGATATAATCGCCGGTTTTTGCGTATTCGGCTACAACCACTCCTTCCGACTGTAAATAAGCGTTTACTTCCGGCGTTAATTTTTCAGGGTGAATAAAAAGCACCGTTTCTTGTTCGGAAACAAATGCGTAGCAGATGGTTACCGGATTGTATTCGATATCGTTGCCTCGTAGATTCAATAGCCATGCAATGGCATCTAAAGAGGCCAACAGCGTACAATCGCAGTCTTTTTGCCGTATCTCTTCCAAGAGTCGATTGATTTTACTTTGCGCCCTTTCGCCGGAGAATCGTTCGGGAAGAATAAAGGTTTGATTCAGAGGAATCGACGGACGATCTTTCCAAATCGTATCATAAGGTGCAAAATGGGTATTCACCCGGATATCGCATTTTTTGAAATAGTCAATAAGGGCAATGGCTTCGGAAGCGGTATAAACCGTGCCTTCCACGCCAATCGTATCGCCGGTCTTCAATTCGCCTTTTAGCCATTCTTCCGGCGAAGGCGTTTCCGGTAAACCGGTTCTAAATAAGGTAATACCGCTTTCTTGCAATTGTTCTTCCGCTTGTAAAAAATAGCGGGAATCTGTCCACAAACCCGCTTTATCGGGTGTAACAACTACTGTGCCTGCCGAACCGGTGAATCCGGAAATCCATTGACGGGTTTTCCAATGGTCGGGCGTGTATTCGCCTATGTGCGGATCGGTAGTTGGAATAATACATGCTTGAACATTCGCTTCTTGCATGGCTGAAAGTAATAACTCCAATGGTATTCTGTGCATACTAATCAGATGAAATGAATGTACAAATATACATGAAATTTATCAATTATACGCATTTATACAATCATCTTATTTTTTCCAAGCCTCCGCAGGTCGCTGACCTGCGGTAGGGAAGCAAGCAGAGCCTACGCCGAGCGAGGTACTTATCCAGGTAGTTATGCGGAAGTTTTTTAATCCTTTCCATTAGTCTAAAATTTCATTCAGATACGAAATGTGTAATCTTTTGCAAATGTCCGCTTTTTTCTGATACAACTACATGCGGTCGAAAAAAATTGCAAAAAAAAAGAATTAACCATAAAAATGTCTTGCAAAATGGATAGAAGGAATATACGACTGTTTCTTCCAATTCAGAGTAATTTTCTCAACATTTCTTTTTCAGCGATCCGTTCATCCAAAACCTCTCGAAAAGCCAATAGAACTTTCATTTCTTTATCCGTCAAATCATCGATTTTCGTCTTGCGCAAAGCCGACTGAAAAATAGTAGATGAAACGCCCGCCCGTTCACAGGCCTTTCGCACATCCCCTTGCTGGTGCTCTGTAGCACGTCGTTTTTTTATAGATTCCAATTCATCCATAAATTGTAAGAATTTTAGTTGTTTATTCCAATAAATCTACCTAAATTTGTTCGCGTAAATGAAAATAACTTTGCAAAGTTAATGCAAAACATTTGCTAAAGTATTGCATTTAATTGATAATAAATCAACAAATCATGCACAAATGTACAACATTTTTGGGCTATATGCAAGAAATGGAAACAAATTTTATTTAATTCTTAAAATATTTTTATATGTCCGACTTTCAGAAGAATATTATTTCTCGTTTATTGAAGGAAAACGGGAAAACAAAACGTGAATTAGCTGTTTTTTTGAACATTCACGAAAATGGTATCAATCGTTTAATTGGTAACAATAAAATTAGTATGGAACGATTGGATCAAATCGCTCAATTCTTGAATATGAACATCAAAGTTTTATTCGATAAAATTTATCCTCAAGAATCGAAGGAACCCACAGAAGATCCCGTTTTTCAGGTACATGATAGAAAATACAGCGATACGGAAGAAATTATCCTTCTCCTATCGGATATTATCAAGGGACAAAAAGTGATAAAAGAGATAGAAGAAAAGAATGCCAACAAACTTATGGAAGTATTGAATTTCATTCTCACTACTCCTAATCATTAAAATATTGGCTAAATCTTTTTTTGAGGTGCTATTATACCGCACAAAGTATACACACCAAACGATTTCAATCACTCCTGTTACACACCTGTCCATATCACGCCGTCCTGAAAGGACGTAATTTTCATAACCGCAGGTCATCGACCTGCGGCAGGGAAGTAAACAGAGCATTTTTTGTATGTGCTTGGAAAACCGAAGTTTTTCATCTACTTTTGCAAATAAAAACAACAAAGTCAGATGAAAAATCTACAAACGATGCTGGTTTGCATCTTAACAATCGGTTTCCACGGACATAGTTTCGCTGCAAAAACCGATACGGTATTCACATACAGCGATGCTATGCAGAAAACCATTCCGGCCATTGTGGTTACGCCCGACAATTACAGTCCGGATAAAAAATATCCGGTGATTTACCTATTGCACGGATACAGTGGTGATTATACCAGTTGGATGAACATTAATGGTGAATATATCCGTCAAACCGCCGACACCGAAGAAATCATTATCGTTTCGCCCGACGGCGGATACAGCAGTTGGTATTACGATGTTCCCGGCGATAAAAACTGTCAATACGAAACCTATATCGCTTCCGAATTAATCCGGTGGATTGACCGGCATTACTCGACCATTCAATTGCCGCAGAGCCGGGGAATTACCGGTTTAAGCATGGGCGGACACGGCGCTTTGTATCTGGCTTTCAGACATCCCGATATTTTCGGTATTGCCGGCAGCATGAGCGGAGGAGTGGATATTCGCCCCTTTCCCCTCAACTGGGATTTATCCAAACGATTGGGCAGTTATGCCGAAAATCCGGAAAATTGGGAACGCAACACCGTTATTCATTTAACGCATCTGCTTACGCCTAAAACACTGAAAATCATTATCGATTGCGGAACGGAAGATTTTTTCTACACCGTAAATAAGAACTTGCATCAAAAATTGCTGGAAAACAATATTCCGCACGATTTTATTTCCCGTCCCGGAAAACACGACGCGGCTTACTGGAAGAATGCCATTCAATACCAGTTCGTATTTATGACAACGAACTTTTCTTTAGCGTTAGGGACTCGTTAAACTTCTTTTGGCGTTATATCGCAAATTGCCCCGGCTTCTTCCCAACAATGTATTTGTATTTTTGCTTGATGTTTTCAATATCATCCAACACATTTCCATTGGGAATGAAATTCTCAATCACCCCGACAATCTTTTTTGTATAATCCAAATACGCCAGCATAATAGGAACATGCGCTTCCCATGCAATGTAGTAAAAACCGGATTTCCATTGCGGATTTTTTTTCCGCGTGCCTTCGGGAGCGATAGCCAATTGGAAATGTGTCCGGCAGGCAAATTCGTCCCGCATCTGGTCGGTCAAGGAAGTTCGCCGGTTTCGATCGACCGGTACTGCACCCATCGCCTTCAAAATATAATTGAGCGGGAAAACAAACCAGCTTTTTTTCATTAAAATATGGGGATTGCCGCCAATGGATTTATAAAACAACAGTCCGAGGATGAAATCCCAATTACTGGTGTGTGGGGCGACGCAAATCACGCATTTAGGCAATATTTCCGCTTGTATAGAGGATTTCCATCCGGTTAGCCGGAACAAAACAGAATAGAGTTTTCGTACGATGTTCATGTATTTTCAAATTTTAGAGTGCAAAACTACAAAAAATTTATAACTTTGCACTCGAAAATTGTAGGCAAAATAGTTTTTATGATAAATTCACTAGTAACTCCCGATTATATTTTTGAATCCAGCTGGGAAGTATGCAATAAGGTGGGAGGAATCTATACCGTTTTATCCACACGTGCAAAGGTACTCCAGGAACTTTTTCCGGATAAAATATACTTTATTGGGCCGGATTTGTGGCAAGAACAAACGAATCCGGATTTTATCGAAGATAAAACCCTTCTGAAAGCATGGAAAAAGCATGCTGCCGAGCAAGAAAGCCTGAAAATCCGTACCGGTCGCTGGAATGTCCCCGGCAATCCCATAGTTATCTTAGTCGATTTCATACCTTATTATGATCGTAAAGATGAGGTCTATTTCCGGATGTGGGAAAAATACGGCATCGATTCGACGGTGGCTTACGGCGATTACGACGAAGCGTCGATGTTTGCCTTCGCTGTGGGAATGATTATGGAAAGCTTATATTCCTTTTTTAAATTGCAGGATAAAAAGGTCATCGCCCATTTGAACGAATGGATGCTGGGAATGGCGGCGCTGTATTTGCACGATCGGGTTCCGGGCATTGCTACGATTTTTACCACACATGCTACTTCCATCGGCCGTTCGATTTGCGGGAATAATAAGCCGTTGTACAGCGAGTTCCATCACTACAACGGTGACCAGATGGCGTACGAACTCAATATGGTAGGAAAACATACGCTCGAAAAACAGGCCGCCCTGCATGTCGATTGCTTTACGACGGTCAGCTGGATTACCGGTCAGGAAAGCGAGCAGTTCTTAGGAAAAAAACCGGATATAATTACCCCCAACGGCTTTGAGCCGAATTGGGTTCCGAAAGGCAAGAAGTTCGACACCCAACGGGAAACGGCGCGAAAAGCCTTTCTCCGGGTGGCGGAACAGTTGACCGGAACCTCTCTCCCCGCCGATGCCTTGCTTGTCGCCACCAGCGGTCGCTACGAATACCGGAACAAGGGCATTGATGTATTTATCGAAGCCTTGTATCGTGTAAAACAGGCGCAACCGGCGCGTACGGTTATCGCTTTTATCTTAGTTCCAACCGCTATCAACGGCCCGCGAAAGGATTTGCAGGAACGCTTGAAACAGACTGTTCTTCCGTCGGCTCCGTTGCCCGATCCGTATTTTACGCATGAGTTGATAGAATATTCATCCGATAAAGTCTGCCATTATTTACGATACTTTCATTTTACCAATCAGGACGATTCGTCCGTGAAGTTGATTTTTGTGCCGTCGTATTTGAATGGATATGACGGAATTTTCAATCTATCGTACTACGATTTGTTGATTGGTTTGGATCTGACGATTTTTCCGTCTTATTACGAACCCTGGGGTTATACTCCCCTGGAAAGCATTGCTTTTCATGTCCCGACCATTACCACCCTCCTGGCGGGATTCGGATTGTGGGCGCAGGAAGAAGAAGCCACCGGGCGGAAAAGGCCGGATAGAGAACGGGGCGTAACTATTATCCACCGGACGGATACCAATTATTTTGAAGTAGCGGAAACGATTAAAGAAACCGTTATTCGTTACTCGGAATACGATTCGCAATCCATGGCAGAAATACGGAAAGACGCCTGCGCCTTGTCCCGGAAGGCCGATTGGGCGCATTTCATACGCTATTATTTGGAGGCTTACGCCTTTGCATTACAGAAAGTACAATTAAGGAAATGATAACATATTATGTCGAAGATTAAAACAAATCAAGCGAATGAACCGGTCTGGAAAGAGTGTAGCGTTCATTCCAAATTACCCCGGGAGTTGAAAGTCCTGGACGAAATCGCCCATAACTTATGGTGGGTCTGGAATTACGAAGCAACCGAACTGTTTGCCAATATAGATAAAACCTTGTGGAATAAAACCGAAGGCAATCCGGTTTTACTCCTGCAAAGCCTTTCCCATGCCCGTTTGGAAGAGATGACGCAAAATGCGGACTTGATGGCGTCTATCAATACCCTGTATGCTAAATTCAGGGCTTACATGGACGAGCCGTTCAACCCGGCGATTCCCAGCATCGCTTATTTCAGCATGGAATATGGTTTGAGCAATGTGTTAAAAATCTATTCGGGCGGTTTGGGTGTGCTGGCAGGCGATTATATCAAGGAAGCCAGCGATATTCGCGCCAACCTGACCGCCGTCGGTTTCCTCTACCGCTACGGTTATTTCACCCAGTCGCTTTCGATGGACGGGCAACAGGTGGCTAATTACGAGGCGCAACGTTTCGACCAGTTACCTCTTTCGCAAGTTCTGGATGCCGACGGCAAACCGATGGTGCTGGAAATTCCCTACAATCTGTTTACCGTATACGCCAATGTATGGGTGGTGAATGTTGGCCGTATCAAACTCTATTTGCTGGATACCGATCTGGCTCAGAACAGCGAGTGGGATCGCGCCATCACCGCGCAATTATACGGTGGCGATAACGAAAACCGCCTCAAGCAGGAATACCTTTTGGGCGTGGGCGGCATCATGATGCTGAATCGGCTGGGTATTCAAAAACAAGTCTATCACTGCAACGAAGGTCATGCGGCATTGATCAACGCTCAACGCTTGGTGAATTACATCCAAAACGACGGTTTGAATTTCAACCAGGCGATGGAAGTGGTACGCGCTTCGGCATTATACACCTGCCATACGCCCGTTCCGGCCGGCCACGATTATTTTGAGGAACCGTTATTCCAGAAATATATGGGGCATTTTCCCGAACGCTTAGGCATATCCTGGCAAGAGTTTATTGATATGGGGCGCGCTAATCCGGGAAGCGGAGAAAAATTCTCGATGAGCGTTTTTGCCCTGAACACCTGTCAGGAAGCGAACGGCGTTTCCTTCCTGCACGGCGAGGTTTCCAAGAAAATGTTTGCTCCCGTTTGGAAAGGCTATTTTGCACAGGAATCGCACGTGGGATACGTTACCAACGGCGTTCACATGCCGACCTGGGCTACATCGGAATGGCGCAAATGTTACGAAAAGTATTTCGACGAGAATTTCTACAACGACCAGTCCAATCCCGCTATCTGGGAAAAAATCTATCAGGTCGACGACCGGGTGGTATGGGATGTGCGGATGACTTTGAAAAAACGTTTGGTAAAACACATCAAAGAATCGTTCAAAGACAGCTGGTTGAAGAACCAGGGTGACCCGTCGAAAGTTGTTTCCATTCTGGACAAAATCAATCCCGATGCCTTGCTGATTGGTTTCGGTCGCCGTTTTGCAACCTACAAGCGGGCGCACTTACTGTTTACCGATTTGGAACGCCTGGCGAAAATTGTGAATAATCCCGACTATCCGGTACAGTTTATTTTTACCGGGAAAGCGCATCCGGCCGATGGCGGCGGACAGGGACTGATTCAACACATCGTTGAAATTTCCCGCCGTCCCGAATTTCTGGGTAAAATCATTTTCCTCGAAAACTACGATATGCGCTTAGCTAAACGCTTAGTTTCTGGAGTGGATATCTGGCTGAATACGCCGACCCGCCCTCTGGAAGCCTCCGGAACTTCCGGCGAGAAAGCGGAAATGAACGGTACGCTCAACTTCTCGGTATTAGACGGCTGGTGGTACGAAGGCTATCGCGAAGGCGCCGGCTGGGCTTTGACCGACAAACGCACCTATGAAAACCAGCAATTCCAGGACCAGCTCGATGCGGCTACCATCTATTCCATGCTGGAAAACGAGGTGATTCCGCTGTTTTATGCCAGAAATTCCGAAGAGTATTCGCCGGAATGGATACATTATGTCAAAAATTCGATTGCGAAAATTGCGCCCCACTATACTACCAAGCGGATGTTCGACGATTACATCCATCGCTTTTACGATGTTTTGGCCAATCGCTCCTGCGAACTGGCAAAAGACCATTTTGCCAAAGCCAAAGCATTGGCGGCCTGGAAAGAAGAAGTGTCGCAGCACTGGGACGAAATCGAAGTCGTTTCCATCACTTACGACTACCAGACAATCAACCGGGGCTTGGAAGTCGGCGAAACGCTTTCGGTAAACGTTGTATTGGACAAGCATCGTTTGCAAGGCGAATTAGGTTTGGAATTAGTACAGTTTTATACCGATCCGACGACACATGTCGATACCATCCGGGTGCATAAAGGTGAACTGGAAAAAACGGAAGGCACCAGACTCTATTTTACGCTCCGGTTGCAAGCTTCCGAATCCGGTACATTCAAATACGGTTTTCGGGTGTATCCTTCCCATAAAGATATTCCGCACCGCATGGACTTTGCTTATGTGAAATGGATAAATGGATAGAGGTTTTATAATACAATTAGATGAGTGCTTTCTTCATTTAGCAACCCAACCATTTCCGCGTTTCATCTAACGACCGCTCCGTTTTCCGTGCATAATCCGCCAACTGGTCGTCACCGATGGTGCCGATAAAAAAGTATTTCGATTCGGGATGGGCAATGAACAGTCCGGCCGTTGTGGCATTGGGATATAAGGCGCCGTTGGGCGTTAAGGTAACGCCTATCCGGTTCATCCGAAGCAGTTTGTCAATCGTAAAGTTTAACGACAAATCGGGTAGCGAAGGATAACCCGAAGCCGGACGTATTCCCTCGTGCGCGTAGCCCCAATAATCTTTCCTGACTTTTTCGTGCAGGTATTCGGTAGCGGCTTCCGCCAAACGGTCTTTGAGGATTTGTTCCAGCATTTCGCGGTAAGGGTCGTCCGGCCCGGCCGGGCAGCCGCAAGGGCAGTCTTTCGGATGCGTTTTTTCGCCGGCGGTAACCGTAAACAATCCGATGTAATCGCCTTCGGGACGGATAAAATCGGCTAAAGATTTGTAAGTATCGTCGTCCCGCTTCTCCTGCTGACGCAGGAGGGGGATGGGCAGTTGTTCGTCAATCACCAGACTTTCGTCCGCTACCCGCACGGGATAAAAGCCGACGATGGCCCGGATAAAATCCGCATCCTGTTGGATCCAGTCCTGTATTATCGCTTTCGCATCGCTCAGCAGTTGTCGGGCTTCGCTGAATTTGTCTTTTTCCGCATCCGGTACTTCCGCATCCGAAGCGTAGCGGGCATATTTTACCGGTAATTTCCATGCCGACAAAAAAGCAGCCCAATCTATATAGGGCGCTACCTGGCGGACGGAAATCGAATCGATCACTTTATTGCCTTCGATGCACGGCTTTGGGTTCCGGTACCGATGGTGATCGATGCGGAGGGTGTGTTTCCTCGCGTAATCGAGCGATACAAGCGTTTTCTTGCTGCCGGCTTTGTCCCGGAGCGCTTGCTGTGCCGATTTCAATGTTTCGATATACGATTCCTGCGTTTCGGGATTGAGCAATTGATGAAGCGCGGGAATGGCTTTGGATGCGTCGGTTGCATGAACCACAGCGCCATGATAGAGCGGGGCAATTTTCAATGCTGTGTGGAGTGGGGAAGTGGTGGCGCCTCCCACGAGCAAGGGTTTCGTGAAACCGGCTTTTTCCATTTCGGAAGCGACGAACGACATCTCCTGCAAGCTGGGAGTGATGAGGCCGCTCAACGCAATCAAATCGACCCGGTATTCCTGCGCCTTTTGCAGGATTTCTTCCGGCGGAACCATCACGCCCAAGTCGATCACTTCGTAATTATTACAGGACAGGATGACGCCGGTAATGTTTTTCCCGATGTCGTGCACATCTCCTTTGACGGTGGCAATAAGGATTTTGCCGGCTTTGGCAGTGTTTTCCTCTTTGCTGGACTCGATATACGGTTGCAGAATTGCTACGGCTTTTTTCATGGTGCGGGCGGTTTTCACTACCTGGGGCAGGAACATTTTCCCGTCGCCGAACAACTGTCCTACGGCGTTCATGCCTTCCATCAGCGGTTGGTCGATGATGGTAACCGGTTTGGGATAGACGGAGAGCGCTTCCTGTAAGTCGGTTTCCAGATAGTCGCCGATGCCTTTCAGTAATGCATATTTGAGCCGGTCGGCAAGGGGGAGCGTCCGCCACTCGTCCGGTGTTTCTTTTTGCGGGCGGGTCGATTCCGTTCCTGCTGTTTGCGCCAGCGCCATCAGTTTTTCAGTAGCGTCCGGTTGACGGTTCAAAACCAGGTCTTCGATAGCGTTCCGCAAGTCGCCGGCGATGTCTTCGTAGGTTACGGCAGTGGAAGGGTTGACAATTCCCATATCCATGCCCTTTTGAATGGCATGATAGAGAAACACCGCGTGAATGGCTTCCCGCAGGTAGTTGTTGCCGCGGAACGAGAACGAGAGATTGCTCACACCGCCGCTCACCCGGGCTTCCGGCAAGTTGCGTTTAATCCATTCGGTAGCGCGGATAAAATCGACGGCGTAGTTGTTGTGCGTTTCCATGCCGGTGCCGATGGCTAATACGTTGGGGTCGAAAATAATATCGCGCGGAAGAAACCCGGCTTTCCGGGTCAGTAGGCGATACATCCGTTCGCAGACTTCAATTTTCCGTTCAAATGTATCGGCCTGTCCTTTTTCGTCGAAGGCCATGGCGATGACCGCTGCGCCGTACGATTGAATCTTTTTAGCCTTTGCAAGGAAATCGTTTTCACCGTTTTTCAGGCTGATGGAGTTGACAATGGATTTCCCTTGCAGGCATTTCAGACCGGCTTCGATAATGTTCCAATCCGAACTGTCGACCATGATGGGCGCTTTGGCGATGTCGGGTTCGGAAGCAATCAGGTTCAGGAAGTTGGTTATTTCGTGAACGCCGTCTAAAAGGCCGTCATCCACGTTGATGTCTAAGATTTGCGCGCCGTCGTCCACCTGTTTGCGGGCGATGTTGAGGGCTTCCTCGTACTTCTTTTCCTGAATCAGGCGGAGGAATTTTTTGGAACCGGCGACGTTGCAGCGTTCCCCGATAAGGGTAAAGGGTTTGACGTTCAATACATCCAAACCGGACAGTTGCAGACGGCTGTCTTGGCGGGCTTGATCCGCAGGCGCGCCGGGACAATACTCCTCTACTAATTGCGCGATAGCTGCGATATGCGCCGGAGTGGTTCCGCAGCACCCGCCGATGATGTTGACCAAACCTTCGTCTAAATATTCTTTCACTTGCAGCGCCATGGTTTCCGCTGTTTCGTCGTATTGTCCCAGACTGTTGGGTAAACCGGCATTCGGATAAGCGCTAATATAACAGGGGGCGGTTCGCCGCAATTCTTTCAGGAAAGGTTTCATGTCTTTGGCGCCGAACGAGCAGTTCAGTCCGATGCTTAGCAGCCGGGCATGGGCAACTGAAGCCAGCGCCGCATCCAGCGTTTGCCCGGAGAGGATACGTCCGCTTTTTCCCGCCAGGGTGTAGGAAAGCATCAGGGCCACTTCCTTGCCTTTATCGGCCATCACGTCTTCGGCAGCCATCAGGGCGGCTTTGACGTTCAGCGTGTCGAACGAAGTTTCAATCAACAGAGCGTCTACACCGCCATCGATCAGCGCTTCGATTTGTTCTCTGTAGGCGATGTGTAATTCGTCGAAAGTAACGCTTCGGAAAGCCGGATTAGACACATCGGGCGAAAGGGATGCCGTTTTATTCGTAGGACCGATGGAGCCGGCCACAAAGCGGGGCTTGTCGGGAGTCTGTTGCGTGTATTGGTCGACCACTTCCCGTGCCACCCTTACCGCTGCCAGATTGATATCGCGGACGTAGTTTTCCATAGCGTAATCGGCCATGGAAATCGTTGTGGCATTCAGGGTGTTGGTTTCAATAATATCGGCGCCGGCTTCCAGGTATTGCCGGTGAATGGCTTGAATAACGTCCGGGCGGGTAATGTTGAGCGCCTCGCTGTTGCCCTGCAGATTGCCTGGCCAATGAGCGAAGGCCGTGCCACGATAATCGACTTCCGTGAGGTGATATTGTTGAATCATGCTGCCCATCCCGCCGTCGAGGATGAGTATTCGATTGCAAAGTAACTCTTTTAATGACATTCTTTTTTTTATTTATTCATAATTACGTATCAAAACTTCATCTGTTTCACCTCGCTTTTTGGCATTCGCATTAATTGAACGAATGGCCTTAACGGTAGTAATATGATACTTCCGGTACAGATCTTTAATAAAACCTGAGGCAGAATTCGACAGCAAGAATTTGATGCCTCTGCTTGTTAATTCATCGCAAGCTTCCCGCAATCTAATCTGCTCAAAGATATTCCACCCACCTTGCACGTATCCTGTGAAATTAGCACTTTCGGATACCGGATGATAAGGAGGATCTAAATATACGAACGAGTTTTTATCCAAGGTTTTTAGAATCTCCTCATAATCGGTATTTGCAATCTGTACGTTATTGCGATTCAAATAGGTAGAAACGGCTTTTAATACCGGCTTATTAACGATATTCGGATTCTTGTATCTCCCGAACGGCGAATTAAATTTTCCGGCTTTGTTTACTCGATACAATCCATTATAACAGGTTTTATTTAAATAGATTAATCTTGAAGCGCGCTGTACCTTGTCTATTTTCTTAAAATCTTTGGAACGATCCAGTTGCCGGATTGCATAAAAATATTCCGGTTCATTTTTATGTCGTTTCAAGTCTGTAACAAGTTCTTCCGAATTTTCTTTGACAACCGTATACACATTCATCAATTCTGAATTTAAATCATTTATAATGGCATTTTTAGGTTGAATATGGAAAAATACGGCTCCACCGCCAATGAACGGCTCTGCATACGTATAATAGTGTATGTTTTGGGGAATAAATTCCATAATAGAATCCAGGAGTTGTCTTTTTCCTCCAACCCATTTCACAAATGGACATATTAGCTTATTCTTGGCCATGTTCTTACTTTTTAAACATCCTGTCCATTTCCCGCTTGTCATCCTTCTCTTTCAGCGATTGCCGTTTGTCGTAAGCCTTTTTCCCTTTGGCCACGGCGATTACTAATTTGGCCAAGCCTTTTTCGTTGATAAACAATTTCGTGGGAATAACGGTAAATCCTGTGTTTTTGGAAAGTTGTTCGATCTTATTCAGTTCTTTCCGGTTGAGCAGCAGTTTGCGGTCTTTCCGGGCGTCGTGATTGTTGTATGTGCCGTAAAAATATTCGGCAATATACATATTTTTTACCCACAATTCGTTATGGACAATTACGCAATAGCTGTCCACCAAACCGGCTTTCCCGAGGCGAAGCGACTTGATTTCCGTCCCCGTCAGGACAATGCCGGCAATAAATGTTTCAACAAATTCGTAATCGAACGACGCTTTTTTGTTCTTAATAACTATATTGTTCTGCAATGCCATTGTGAAGCTACATTTTCACCATCCCCGGCATCAACAAGTCGATGAGCACCTTGAGCAGGAATGGAGTGATTAATAGAATAATTCCTGCAAAAATAGTAAATTTTATGATGTGTTCATCCTGTATTTTCAAAAAATGTACGGCGCCCGTCCAAAGAATATAAAAGGTATAGAATACGAAAATTTCTAAAAGAAAAAGTTCGGGAAATAACGCTTTGACCATGGCTATCACATAAATAAGCACGGATCCGTAGCCGGTAAACTGTTCGGCGCGCCACTTGTCTTTCGGCAAATCAAAACGGGGAAATACGTATTCCGAGAGTGCATAAGATATGATAAAAAAACTTCCCCCGTAAATAATTACCTGTTTGATAACCGTTTTCAACACCACTTGCAATGCGCGTACATCGAACGAAGAACCGATCAGTACGCCGGTAAACGACAGAAGAGCTATTATTCCCACAACGGGGAATAAATAGCTCCTGTAAAAAGATTCATTATTGTTATCCTGTTTTCCGGATAGTTGTTTCCACGTGGGCGTGGATTCTGCAATCATTTTGAAAAGCAGGACAAACAGTTGCTTGAACATGTGATTGTAATCTATTTATAAACGGCTAATGTAATCGTACCGTCATTATAGTAGCTCTGATACTGTGGAACACCCTGTTCGTCTACACCGGTACAATATTTTATTTTTATTTTCAATTGTTGGGTACGAATATCCACGCCGTTTTCGTGGACAGTTATTTCTTCTCCCAATTCCCCGATTACATTGAGCATATCGATAGCATACAGATTTTCGACATTGTATTTCGTTTCATCCGGCTCGTTGTTCTTTTTACAAATCACGTACACCGTAACCGCAGCGTCGGTCGAAGCATCTTCATTCGGTTTGACAATCATACTATAATCCATATCCTGCTTTATCGAAACGTTATGACCGAATACGAAGAAAACTTTCCCATTTAAAATGGCATGATACGACTGCGGGATTACCGACAGGATGGGAAGGATGGAATCGGCAGGGACAATGAGTTCCTTTTCGTCGAAATCGTCTTTTATCTCCGCATAACTTTGGTCGATATCAAGATAACTGATATTTGTAGCGTAGAATGGCGATTTGTTCGTCGGCTGGTTATCCCAATCCAAGGTGAAGCGCACCAAAATACAATCGCCCTTTTTTAGGTCGGAAGTAGCCAGTTTGGGTGCGGCAAATTCGCCGATTGTCGTTAGGATGGTCGGAAGCGCTATATCGGTATTATAGCTGACTACGGCAGGAAAAGTTCCTTCTTGCTTGTTGCCGCCTCCACCTTCCAAACAACTCACTAAACACAAAGCTACCGCTGTACTTAATAATGGAACGATAAAAATTTTTTTCATTTCAATTTATTTAAATTTTATTTAACTTATTTTTGAAAATTCCCACAAAGGTAAGAATTTCCGTGATTATTCTGAAATATCCGGATAAAAAACTATCTTTGTATGTTTTTTACAATTATACAGATGCAAATGGAAAGAAAAACGTTGCATGGAGAAATAGTTTTTAGCGTTTAGTATGGCTACGGATGAGATTTTTCAGATAAATTTGCGGGAAATACTCCGGACAAAAGCACCTCAATTCTACAAGAAAGTGCCGGGGTTTGCGGTTTCGCTGCTTTCCAAGTTGATTTGCGAAAACCCATTGAATGCAGTGCTCCGGGAAATTGCCCCGCTCACCGGTGTGTCCTTTATGGAAAAAGCCCTGCATGTTTTTAACGTCCGGATACAGTTGCATGGAGTGGAAAATTTGCCTGCCGGTGATCAGCGTTGCATTTTCGCTTCAAATCATCCTTTGGGCGGCATGGACGGTATTTGTCTGTCGGCGGCATTGGGAAAACATTACGACGGACGGATTCGTTACTTAGTGAACGATATCCTGTATTTTATCAAACCTTTGCAGGATATTTTTGTTCCCATCAATAAACATGGCTCCCAGGCCAAAGCGGCGGTATCACTCTTGCATGAAGCTATGGTTTCCGGTAATCAGATTATTACATTTCCGTCCGGATTTTGTTCGCGAAAGACCGGGGGCGTGATTCGCGATCCGAAGTGGAAGAAAATGTTTATCTCCAAAGCCATTGAATACCGGCGCAATGTGGTTCCCGTTTATTTTGATGCGAAAAATTCCCGGTTGTTTTATGCCCTTGCGAATATGCGTACCGCGCTGGGAATGAAATTGAATCTGGAAATGTTGCTTTTGCCCCGCGAAATGTTCAAGAAGCAGAATACCGTGATGAACATCTATTTCGGTAAACCCATCGCATGGCAGACTTTCGATGCATCGAAAACGCCGCAACAATGGGCTGTAGAAATTGAAAACAAGATTTACAATACGATTAAATAATTTGCAATCAATCGAAAGGCATGGACGAGATTATATCAAGGATAGACCGGGCTGTTTTGAAGTCCGAGTTAACAACCGACAAGCTTTTCCGTAAGACGAACAAATCGGGAAACGAAATTTACCTGTTTACAGCCCACAATGCTCCCAATCTGATGCTCGAAGTAGGGCGTTTGCGCGAAATCGCGTTCCGGCATTACGGTGGTGGAACCGGCCAATCGGCCGACATCGACGAGTTCGACACAATGGAAACACCTTACCGCCAACTGATCGTATGGGATCCGCAAGAAGAAGAGATCCTGGGCGGATACCGTTTCCGTTGCGGAAACGAAATAACGTTCGATAGCAACGGCCAGCCGGATAATATTGCTACCTGCGAACTGTTCCATTTTTCCCGGAAATTTAGAGAAGACTATTTGCCGAAAATGGTCGAATTAGGCCGCTCATTTGTTTCCCTCGATTACCAATCGAGCAAATTCGGAACCAAAGGCCTGTTTGCCTTGGACAATTTATGGGATGGCTTGGGCGCTTTGTCGGTGATCGATCCCGATTTCCGCTATTTTTTCGGAAAAGTAACCATGTACAATACTTACAATTCCGAAGCCCGCAACATGATTCTGTTTTTCCTGGATAAATATTTTAAAGACAGGGAAGCCTTGATTACTCCCCTTCATGCTTTAATCACCGGGATGGATGTCAAAAAACTGAAAACCCTTTTCAATAGCGATACCTATAAAGAAGATTATAAAATCCTGAACCGGGAAGTCCGGAATTTCGGAATCAATATTCCTCCCCTGGTGAGCGCCTATATGAATCTTTCGCCGACAATGCGGGTATTCGGAACCGCTATTAATGAAAGTTTCGGCGGTGTGGAAGAAACCGGCATCCTGATTGATTTTGAAGATATTTTTGAAGAAAAGAAAAAACGCCACGTCGAATCGTTTTTGCGTGAGCGGCCTACGGGAAAACTGATTGCCCACATCCGCCGGATGATTAGTAAGGCTCATACTCGGCGGAAGCAATTAATATCGTTTTGTCTTTGATGCATCCTATAATGTGTTTAATTTTGCAATCATGAAATATCATGTTATAGCGATTTTGTGCGTACTCATCTGGGGAACAACATTCGTTTCTACCAAAGTCTTGTTAAATAATGGATTGAATCCAAGTTCGATTTTTTTCTACCGTTTTTTACTGGCATACTTAGTGATCGTATTCATAGCGCCCAAACGCTTGTGGGCCGATAATTGGAAAGATGAACTATTGTTACTGTGCTTAGGCTTGACGGGCGGTTCCATCTATTTCTTAGTTGAAAATACAGCTTTGGAATACACTTTAGTATCGAATGTAGCCCTGTTGGTTTGCACGACACCTTTACTGACGATTGTCCTTTCCCATTGGTTTGTGAAAGGCGAACGCTTGCGTAAAAGGGTACTTTATGGTTCGCTGTTGGCCTTAGCAGGAGTGGTCTGTGTTATTTACAATGGGAATTTTGTATTAAAAACTCATCCGATAGGTGATATCCTCAGCCTGATCGCATCGCTCATGTGGGCTATTTACACCATTATCCTAAAACGTTTAGATCATCGCTATCCGGTGATGTTCCTGACGCGAAAAATCTTTTTCTATGGCTTACTGACTATTCTTCCTGTTTTCTGCTGTTCGCCTTTAATCGGTGATACAAAGATTTTATTTCGTCCGGTGGTAACCGGCAACTTGCTGTTTTTGGGTTTGTTTGCATCCATGCTTTGTTATGTTCTTTGGAACAATACAATTAAATACTTGGGCACGATCCGGTCATCCAATTATTTGTATTTCAATCCGATTGTTTCCTTGATTACATCGGCCATCGTTATTCATGAAAGAATCACACTCATAGCCTTAGTAGGTGCGGCGTTGGTTTTGAGCGGCGTTTATTGGGCCGGGAGAAAGCAAGAAAAAGAATCTACCACTGCTTCATAAAACCATCCATTCCATCTGCCTGTTTTTCCAACTCCTGTAAAAACCGGAACTGCGCCCGTGCCCGTTGCAGATTATGTTTCGGCGAATGGATTTTATAATAGGTGTCGCCATTCAGGTAGTCGGTCAGAAAACGTACCGTCTGCATATAGGTAAGCAAACGTCCGCCATAAGGAAGCAGGCTGATTTCCAGCGGTGTAAGGAAATTCTTTGCCATTTCCATATAGCCGGTTGTGTAGGCTTCAAAAATCGTTGTATCGACGTGGATGCGGTCTAAATTGGCATCGTCTTCGGCGCCGGTGTTGCAGGCTGTCCGGATAAAATCGCCGATATCGGAAAGGACAAAGCCCGGCATAACCGTATCCAAATCAATAACACACAATACTTTTCCGTCTTCGTCGAATAAAATGTTATTTACTTTCGTATCGCAGTGATTGATGCGTTTCTTCAGCCGGCCTTCGCGATGGAGTTTTTCCTGAATGCACATGGCTTCGGACCGCTTGCCGATTTCGTTCGCCAAATCCCGGACTTCGTTGAAGCGTCCGGCCGTATTGGCCTTTATGGCGTCATTCAATTGTTGCAAACGAAATTCCATATTGTGGAAATTCGGAATAATCTCGCCCAAGGTACCGTCCGGAATATCGGATAGCATGGATTGGAAACGCCCGAAAGCCTTGCCTGCTTCGTACGAGGAAACAGGATTGATGTCTTCCAGCGTCCGACTTCCGGAAATGTACAGGCACACGCGCCAATAGCTGTCACCATCGAAATAATACCATTTGCCGTCGCGGGCAGGAAGGAAGGTCAACACTTTCCTGTCGATGTCGGTTTCGCCGGCCGCCGTTAGTTTTTTGCGGATGTGGGACGTAACGATGTCGATGTTTTTCTGCAACAATTCCACATCGGTGAAAATATGGTGGTTGATACGTTGAAGAATGTATTTGGTTTCCCCTTGCGCATTCACGGTTCTCAATGTATCGTTGATATGCCCGTTTCCAAAGGGTTCAACAGCAACCGGTTTGTCGTCTAACTGAAACCGGTCGAGAATGTCCAACATTTGTTCGCTTGTCTTTGTCATAATTGTATTTAATAAAAAATAAAAGAACAAAGGTAATAAAAAATTTGCATAGTAAAAATATCTTCTTTATCTTTGCGGAGTATTTACTCTGTTTATATATGAAAGATACGAAAGAACATATTATTAAGACAGCGTTTCTGCTCTTTTTACAAAAGAGTTACAAAGCCGTTACTCTGAAAGACATCATCTCTGCGACAGGTCTTTCAAACGGCGCTTTTTATCATTATTTTGAAAGTAAGGAACAACTATTCAAGGAAGTGGTCGAAACTTATTTCCTCCGGCTGGTGCGTCGTATCTACGAGTATTATCCCAAAGATTCGTTCTGGGATTTCATTCAGGATACGTTGAATGATGCGGAAGAAGTTCATAAACAGATAGACGAATTTTTGATGACCGGAAGCGGATATAACTATCTGTTGTTTATGTTTGAAACGATGGGGCAATTTCCCGAAATGCATATAGAAATCAACCGAATTCATAAAATGGAGTTTGCTGCATGGGTGGAAATTATTGATATTGCTAAAGCCAAAGGTGAAATCAAATCGGAACTTCCTACCGAACTGATTGCGCGAATGTTTATCTATATGCCCGACGGCTCTTATCTGGATTTTATACTTGATAAAAACCTGACAAAATACAAACTTTCGCATCGAAGATTGTGGGAAGGATTATATAACACCTTGAAAACATGAATAAAGGAAATCTGTTTTTTTGCCCCGGAACAGAGTTTTTGCTCTGTTTTTTTGAGGAAACACAGAGCATTTACTCTGTATGTAAAATAAGAGAATATAAACAATATAATAAGATAAAAAGGATAAAAATGAAAAAGGTAAAACTATTAATCACCTGTATGATAATAATCTATACAGGAACAAGCAAGGCGCAAAATCCCTCTACGGCGCTTTCGCTTAAAGAATGTCTGGAATATGCGGTAGAGAGCAATCATTCCATGACTAAAAGCCGTTTGGAAAGCCTGGAAACGGTCGCAAAGAGAAAGGAAACACGCGCTTCCATTCTGCCGCAAGTGAACGCTTCGGCGGCATTGACCGACAATCTGGCTATTCCGGTCGTGATGCTGCCGGGCGAAATCATCGGACAGCCCGGAGAAATGATTCCCGCGGAATTGGGCGTTCCCTACGAAGCGAGTGTGGCCGTACAGTTCAGTCAGGTTATTTTCAATCCGGCGTTATTTACCAGCATCCAAGCTGCCAGGAGCGCGGAAGAACTGATGAAACTGAAAAGAAAAATGACTGAAGAACAGTTGATTTACGACGTCGCCTCGGTCTATTACGACATTCTGCACAGCGAACAGCAGTTGAAAAGCATTTCCGGCAACCTCAATTTACAGGATTCGCTTTACGCTAAAACCGATTTGCGGGTAAAGGAAGACCTTGCACGGGAGATTGACCTGAATCGCATCCGGGTGAATATCAGCGAACTGAAAGTCAGGCAAGAACATCTGAATACCGTTATCGAACAGCAAAAGAGATATTTGCAGGTGCTGATCGGGATGCCGTTAAACGAAAATCTTTCATTAGACAATGCGGTACTGACGACTATTGATTGCCCGGAAGAAACTTTGCTAAACGATGAAAACAGGCTCTCCCAAAGGACGGAACTTCTCCTGTTGCAACAGCAAAAGCAGCTGAATACATTGGAATTAAAGGCGACTCAATGGCAGTATGCGCCGACTCTTTCGGTGGTTGCTTCGGGCGCTTACTCGTTTCAGTCCGAAGCGTTGCTCTTGAGCGATAAGGAACATTGGTTCAAATCGGCCTATATCGGTTTGAGGTTGAATATCCCGCTTTTCGACGGCGCTTCAAAACATCACAGTCTGACGCAAATCCGGTTGCAGAGAAGGATATTGGATAACGATTTGCATTCCGCCGAACAGTCTGTCCGCATGGAGCAGCGAAATGCGCTGGAGGAACTGACGGTGAGCTACAAATCCGTGAAATCTCAGGAAGAAAATCTCCGGCTGGCGGAAAAGGTCTATGAACAAAGCCGGATGCTGTATCAGGAGGGAATGTACAATGTAACGGATTTGCTGCAAACCGAAAATTCGTTGCGGGGAGCGCAAATTGCCCATATCTCGGAGATGATTCGCTTCAAAAAAGCCGAATTGAAGTGGATGAAGGCGAGGGGAAAGCTGTTGGAGTTAAGAATTAAAAATTAAGAATTAAGAGTTAAAAATTAAGAATTTATGAAAATAAGAAAGTTTTTTCCAGTGAGTATAAGCGTATTGCTTATTGTGTTGATTGTTGTGATATTGATCGGCAACAAGCGGGAAATTGAGCGCAAGGCTCAGCTGTCGTTGAAAGGGAATACTGTGATTCCGGTGAATGTAACGCAGCCGCAATGGACGGAACTCAATCCGTCGATAAGGGCAACCGGTAGGATTGTGGCGGATAACAGCCTTATTGTTACCTCGAAAACGCAGGGAGTGGTCTTGGCGAAATACAGGAAAACCGGCGACCGGGTAACGAAAGGCACGCCGATTGCCAAAGTCGAAGACCGGTTAATATTGGAAAGCCTGCGCGTTGCCGAATCCAACTGTGCGAAAGCCAAAAAGGACGTCGAACGCTACGAATCGCTGCAAAAAGTGGGCGCGGTAACCCGGTCGGAAACCGAAGCCGTACAGTTGGCGTTGAAAAATGCGGAACAACAGGTATTTGATTTGAAAGACCGGTTACAAAACACGCTATTGTCGGCGCCTGTTTCCGGCGTGCTGGAGAACGTCATGATTGAAGAAGGCAGCCTCGTTGCTCTGGGAATGCCTGTCGCAGAGATTATTGATCCCTCCCGTCTGAAAATGGAGATTTCCGTTACGGAAAAGGAAGTCGTCCGGTTGCAACGGGGACAGACGGTGCGCATCACCTCCGACGTCTTTGAAAATAAAACATTTGAAGGGACGATTCAAGTCGTAGGCGTGCAGGGGGACGATGCCTTGAGCTACAAAGTAGAAATAGCCATTCTTGTTGCTAATGAATTGAAACCGGGTATGTTTGCCGTGGCGCATATCGAATCCGGCGTTACGGACAGCGGAAAGAAACTCGTGATTGACCGCCGTTGCATGGTCGGAGGATTGAAAAACCCGAAAATCTATACGGTTTCAGGTGATAAGGCGTATCAACGTTCTATTGTTGCCGGACTTGTTACCGATAACCAAGTCGAAGTGATAAGCGGTTTAACCGAAAACGAAACGGTGGTACTTGACGGACAGATTAATCTGACGGAAGGTGCGAACGTTACCATCATTAAGAATTAAACGGATTGTCGAAATGAAAATAGTTAAATTATCCATACAGCGACCGAGCATTGTCATTGTAACTTTTGCTGCGCTGCTGTTCTTCGGTTTTTTCTCTTACCGGAATCTCAACAAAGAGTTGTTTCCCAACATGTCGTACCCTTTGATGACGGTATCTACCGCTTATCCGGGCGGGGGACCACAGGAAGTGGAAAGCGCCGTTACAAAATCCATCGAAAATGCGCTCGCATCGCTCGAAGGAATCAAGTATATTTCAGGCATTTCGATGGAAAGTTTCTCGGTCGTGATAGTGGAGTTCCGCATGGGAACGGACATCGACAAAACGTTGCAGGAAGCGCAACGCAAAATCAACGCTATCCGTCTGACCTTGCCCGATGGGGTAAAGGAATCGTCGCTTGCCAAAATAAGTATCAGCGATTTGCCTGTGCTGAATATCGGCGCAACGAGCAACATGCCGCCAAGCGATTTCTACGATTTTATCAAAAACGAAGTGAAACCCTCCATCGAACAGATTCCCGGCGTGGCGACCGTTCAACTGGTGGGCGGTAACGAGCGGGAAATTCAGGTGAACCTCGACGAGGAACGAATGAAAGCCTACGGACTGTCTATCTTGCAGGTGAGCCGCACATTGATTAATTCCAACCTCGATTTCCCCACAGGAAAGGTAAAAGACGACCGTCAGCAGGTCATGATTCGTCTGGCGGGCAAATATACTTCGACGGAAGATATCGAAAACGTCGTCCTGAAAGTAACCGCCGGCGGCGCTATGGTGCGCGTGAAAGACATTGCCGACGTAACCGATGCGCAAAAGGAAACGACCACCATCAACCGCGTGGATAACCGGACGTCTATCGGTATGTTGATTCAACGCCAGTCGGACGCCAACACGGTGGAAGTCTGCCGACAAGTGGAAAACCGTCTGGACAGGATGAAAGCAGCCCATCTGGAGAAAGATAAGTCGCTGGACTTCGTCATCGCCCTGAATGAATCGGAATTTACGGTCGAAGCTGCCGATTCGGTGGTACACGACCTGCTGTTGGCGGCGTTGCTGGTTGCCGCCGCCATGTTGCTCTTCCTGCACAGCTTCCGCAATTCGCTGATTGTACTGATTTCGATTCCGGCATCGTTGGTGGCTACGTTTATCGTGATGTATCTATTGGGATTCACGCTCAATTTGATGACTTTGCTCGGACTGTCGCTCGTAGTCGGCATCCTGGTGGACGACGCCATTGTGGTCATCGAAAATATTCACCGGCATCTGGAAATGGGGAAAGATAAAATGCAGGCTGCTTACGACGGACTGAAGGAAATCGGCGCAACGGTCGTTTCCATTACATTGGTGCTGGTTGTTGTGTTTCTTCCCGTAACGTTCACTCAATCCATTGTTTCCGAACTGTTCCGCCAATTCTGCATTACGGTGGCGGCGGCGACATTGCTCAGCCTTTTGGCTTCGTTTACGCTTGTCCCCTGGCTTTCGTCGCGCATCGGGAAAATCGAACACATCCATCCCAACCGCTGGTGGGGAAAAATAATCAACGGGTTTGAACGGGGAATGAACCGTTTCGCCGAAAGCATGGCTTCACTTCTGCGCTGGTCGTTCCGGCATAAGCTTATCGTGTTCGGTGTAACCGTCGGGTTGTTTATTGCTTCGCTGTCGCTTTTTGCGTTCGGACTCATCGGCGAAGAGTTGATGAGCATCGGCGACCGCGGCGAGTTTTTCATCGAAATCGAACTGCCCAAAAACGCCACAATCGAACAAACCAATCGCGCTGCGTATCAGGCCGAAAGCATTATCCGGAGCAGTCCGGTAGTGAAATCGGTATTTACCACCGTCGGCACCTCCGATCTGGGACAACCGCAGGCAAATTTGGCGGATATTTTCGTGAAAATGGTCCCGTACGACCAACGCGACATGACGGCGCCCAACTTTGCCCGCGAAGTGAAACTGTCTTTGCAGAGCGCTGTTGTCGGAGCAAAAATACGAACGGCAGTCAGCGGAATTACGGGCGGGAAAGACGATACGCCCATCGAATTGTACGTGGTTGGCAATCAGCTGGATTCGTTGATTGCGACAGCCGATAAAATCCGCGACAACATGTCCGTCCTTCCCGGCGTGGTCGACGCCAAAAGTTCGGTCGAAGGCGGCAATCCCGAAATACATATCGCGCCCGACCGCTTGAAAATGGCGGCGCTCGGCGTTTCGTTCGACATGCTTGGGGCAGCTTTGAGCAACGCTTTCAACGGCAATCGCGACGCCAAGTTCAAAAAGGACAATAACGAATGGGACATCCACATCCGGCTGGCGGATTTCGACCGGAAAAACATCGACGACGTAAAAAATTTTGCTTTGCAGAACCTGCGCGGGGAAATGATACGCCTCGACCAGTTTGCCGAAGTGTCGGAAAGCGAAGGAGCGACGCGATTGGATCGTCGCAACCGCCTGTCGTCCGTAACACTCAACTGTCAGGTTGCCGGACGCCCCATTGGAACGGTTGGCAACGAAATCAAGGCAATGATTGCGCAAATGCCTCTGCCGGAAGGCGTCGGCATCGAATACGGAGGCGAACTTGCCGTGCAGGACGACGCTTTTGGAACGCTCGGTTTCGCCTTGCTGGTGTCTATTTTGCTGGTTTATTTAATTATGGTGGTGCTGTATGACAACTATGTCCGTCCGTTTGTCGTCTTGGTTTCCATTCCATTAGCTTTGATAGGCGCGTTGTTTGCGATGGCGCTCTCTATGCAATCGTTGAGTCTTTTCACGATGCTGGGACTGATTATGCTCGTGGGATTGGTCGCCAAAAACGCCATTATCGTGGTCGATTTCGCCGGACAACTGCAGCAGGAAGGCATGGAAGTGAAGGAAGCCCTTATTGAGGCAACCCGCAAGCGTTTCCGTCCGGTCGTTATGACCACGCTGGCAACGATTATCGGCATGTTGCCCATCGCTTTGGCGCAGGGTCCCGGCGCCGAATGGAAAAATGGTCTGGCCTGGGCGCTTATCGGCGGATTGACGAGTTCGATGTTCCTGACACTCATTGTTATTCCGCTTGTTTACTACGGATTTGACAGGATAAAAACGAAATGGGGACGGGAAAAGAAACAACTAATTCAATAAAGTAATTCGTTCAATATGTTCCGAATGATGAATAAATGTTTATCACAACGGTTTTTGACTGTGTTTTTCATCTTGCCGGCTTTTAATCTGCATGCTCAAATCATGGAAATTGAAGAAATGTGGCGCAATCAATTAGATACGTCCAAAACAAATATGATACGCCCCTCGTATTTCAAAATCAATGATTTTGATAAAATTTTAGAATTTATAGACCGTCAACCCAGTTTCGGCATGTACAGGGATAACTATTTTATTAGCGGGATTCCATTCAATGAAGAAATCACCAAATATACGGCAGATGCTAAATTTCAAATAAGCATACGCCAAAGGTGGATGAAAACAATTCTTCCCGGCAACGCTTTTTTAATGCTGACTTATACCCAAAAATCATTCTGGAACGTCTATACAAAGTCATCACCTTTTAAGGACAGCAATTATAATCCCGGACTTATACTTGTAAAGCCGATGATTTACCGTAATCATCTGTACGGAATAGCATCCTTTGCATTTGAACACGAATCGAACGGCAAAGACAGCTTTGATTCGCGCGGATGGAATTATTTCGCTCTGTCGCACGTTTACTTTTTCAATGCGAACTTTTCCATTCAGACAAAAATTTGGGCAGGCTGGTTAGACAGAGGGGACGACGATTTGGAAGGCGGCGGTAATACCGATTTATACAAATACCGGGGCTACGGCTTGCTTGCATATAATTACAGAAGTTCAAATGATAAATTTGGGGCGTCGGTAATCATCAATCCCCGAAATAAATTCGGAAGGTTCAACACCCAAATTGAATTGAATTTCAAAGTAAGTGAAAAAGCCAATCAGTATTTTTTTATCCAATGGTATAACGGTTATGGCGAAAGCCTTCTGGACTATAACAAATATACTTCCATGCTGCGAATGGGCATTTGTATAAAGCCGCCAATGAGGAATTTCTATTGAAAACGGTATTGATAATGAGGGATTTGTTTATGCTGCTGGATAAAGGCTTCTTCTTCGTGATTAAAAATTTGTCGATTCAAATATTTGTTGTAATTTTGTGTTGAAATTCAAACAATAACAAAAACAATTCAATTATGGCAATATATCAAATACAAATCAATGAACGAACTTCCATCGGAAGATCTGTTTTAGCAATGCTTTCCGCAATACCGGAGGTGGTTACTTTTGAAAAAGCGAAACCGGCAAAGGTTGAGAAAAGTAAAGTAAATAAAAGTATTGCAGGCGGTTTTCGCGATGTGCGGGATATTCTTGATGGAAAACAAAAAGGGCAAACCATAGACGAATTGCTTTATGAACTACAAAGTAATATCGACTGATACGCTCAAGAGGGACTTAAAGCCGCTATTGAAAAAATATCGCTCGTTGCCATACGACTTAAAAAAATTAGAGGCAGAATTGTTGGAAAACCCGGAAATGGGTATTGATTTAGGAGGCAATACTCGAAAAGTACGTATGACAATTACATCTAAAAACAAAGGAAAAAGTGGTGGTGCCAGAGTGATAACTCATAATGTATTGTTTACCATTACGGATACAATTATTTACCTGATAACTATCTACGACAAAGGCGAGCAAGACACAATCTCCAAAGAAGAAATTGCAAAACTCAAGCAGGAATGCGGATTGCTTTGAACTCTATCTTCTCAACCTGAAGGATTGAATAGAGGATTTGATTAATCTATTCAACCCTCCGGGTTGAGGGGATAAAGAAACGTTTCGCTACTCCCAGTCGCTACACTTCATTGGGGGTTACTAACATCACCGATAAAATTCTACCAATTGTTTGATATCCCTCGATGAACTTCCGATTTGTCCGGTATAATTGCCCGGTTCGACCGTCCACCGGCTGTTTGCTTCGTCAAAAGAAGCGAGTGCATCGGGCGTTAGTTTGAATTTAATAATTTGTGATTCACCCGGTTGCAGGAGTTTTGTTTTTGCAAAAGCCTTCAATTCCTTTGCCGGTTTATTCATGGATTTTCCGGGAGCCGATACATACAATTGCACGACCTCTTTTCCGGCAACGCTTCCCGTATTTCTGACGGTACAACTAATGGTATAGTTTCCTCTTTTTTCCGAAACAGATGCGTTTTCATACTCAAATTGCGTATAGGAAAGCCCGTAACCGAAAGGGTAGGACACTGCTTTATTTTCAGTCAAGTAATAACGATAACCCACAAAAATTCCTTCTTCATACCGGGTAAAATCAATATTCGGACGGTTTTCCGAAACCGCACTGCCGCTCGTCATTGTTTCCATCGGATTGGCGGGCTTGTAGTCGCGTGGAAAATTCGGGTACGAAGGCACGTCTTCGAGTGCGCGCGGAAAGGTCATCGGCAATTTACCCGAAGGATTTACCGCGCCTTTAAGAATATCAACCACGCTGTTTCCGCCTTCCTGTCCGGCCTGCCAGGCAAGCAAAACGGCGTCGGGGTCATTTTTCCACAAAGCGGTTTCGATTACGCCGCCGATGTTGAGAATCACGATTGCTTTTTTTCCTGCTTTATGAAAGGCTTCCGAAACGTTCTTTATCAACAATTTTTCGGTTTCATTTAAATAAAAATCGGACATTTTCCGGTCTTCAAATTCGCCGGAAGTGCGGCCAATGGTAATCAGGGCCACATCGCTCGTCGCAGTCGATTGTGCTAAAGCAGCGGCGTCCGGCAGAAATTCGGCGGCGCGGATTTTAGGCATAAACAGGGCGAAAGGATTGTTTGGATCGGGTTTGTTTTTTTCGTTTTCGACGGCAATATACTTTTCGTACAGCGTTTGAATATCGGCGTTGATTTCGTAGCCTGCATTTTCCAATCCTTCGCCCAGCGAAACGGTATAGGCTTCATTGACGTCGCCGCTACCGGTTCCGCCCGCGATAAAATCGTAAGAAGTAACGCCGAAAGCGGCAATCTTTTTAATATCCGTACCGAAAGGCAATGCGTTTTGGCGGTTTTCAAGCAAAATCATCCCCTCAAGCGCTGAGCGCCGCGTAACTTCGGCATGTGCTTTGAGGTCGGGTTTGTTGGAATAGGGGTAACCCTTGAAGCGTGGCGATTGCACAATAAGTTCCAGCATGCGCCGGACATTGACGTCGATCACTTTTACGTCCAATTTACCTGATTCTACCGCCTCAACAATCATCTGGTACTGATCGGGGCGGCCGGGCATTAGCAGGTCGTTTCCGGCAATCATTTGTCTTACGGCATCGTATCCGCCGAATCAGTCGGTCATTACCGTGCCTTTGAAACCCCATTCGTCGCGTAAAATACCGGTCAACAACTCGCGGCTTTCGGAGGCCGCCACACCGTTAATCTTGTTGTACGAGGTCATCACCGTCCAAGGTTGCGATTCCTTGACGGCAATTTCAAAGCCTTTCAAATAAATTTCGCGCAATGCCCGTTGCGATACTTGCGCATCGTTTTTCTGTCGGTTGGTTTCCTGATTGTTTACTGCAAAATGCTTGATAGACGTTCCTACGCCGTTCGACTGTACGCCGCGCACCATGGCGGCGGCGGTTTTTCCCGTCAAAAGCGGGTCTTCGGAATAATATTCAAAATTGCGTCCGCAGAGCGGGTTCCGGTGAATGTTGAGAGCGGGTGCAAGCAACACATCCGCGCCATATTCCAGTACCTCATTGCCCATAGCTTGTCCCACATTTTCAACAAGTTCCGTATTCCAAGTAGAAGCAAGTAAGCTTGCGACAGGAAAGGCGGTGCAGTAAAATGTCTCGTCCGTACCTTCACGCTTCGGCGCTATCCGAAGACCGGCGGGGCCATCGGCCAATACGATAGCCGGGATACCCAGACGCGGAATGGGATACGTTGTTCCTGCTGCGCCCGGCACAAGGTTTCCTGTCGAGCCAATTACCGCGCTATCGCCTGAAAAACCGGCCATTCCCGTACCGATAAGCAAATGTACTTTTTCTTCCAAAGTCATCGCTGCCATTACTTTATTTATCGACTGTTCGCCTAATTGCGGCGTTTTGTTTGAGTTGCAGGACAACAATATTCCTGCAAAGCATGTTATGAATATTAATTTTTTCATTTAATTATTAAACTTTATAATTTGTTTGTTAGAATCATTGAAACAACATCGGCGCGAACTCCGTCAGATAAATCCGCCAGTTTTTCCAGATATGGCCTTCGCCGGTTTCGTAATAAGTATACGGATATTTGTTTTCATCCAGTTTTTTACGAAAATCGGTGTTGGCGTCGAAAAGAAAGTCAGCTGTTCCGATGGCAATGTAATACAATTTCGGCTTTTTGGCAAACTGTATTTTCAGTTTTTCATCCAGATTCTGATAGATTTCGGAAGTTACGCCTTCGCGCGGCATGATGGCTGCCGA
>JAISYG010000088.1 GCA_031270075.1 Dysgonamonadaceae bacterium | reverse complement strand
TCGAAAACAAACTGTCCGTACTCGGCCGTTCCAATCGCTTGCGTCCCATAATGTGTCCGTTTTAACAGCAGACAAAGCTACAAAAAAAATCAATAGCACCTCAAAAAAAGATTTAGCCGGAAAGGGTTTGGATATTGTCCTTTTTTAAACTAATTTTGCACTCTCTTAAAAACAAATCATTTAAAAACAAGATTTTATGTATTGGCTTTTAAACTCTTCCGTTGGCAGGAAGCTTGTTATGAGTATTTCGGGGGTTTTCCTGATTTTATTTTTGCTGTTTCACATGTCGATGAATCTGACTTTGGTGTTTTCGGCCGAAGCCTACGACTTCATTTGTGAACTGCTGGGCGCCAACTGGTATGCCATTGCCGGCACTTTGGTTCTGGCCGGGGGCTTTGTTATCCACATCGCTTACGGCACCTGGTTGACGCTCCAGAATAAAAAAGCAAGAGGGGCGGACAAGTATGCGTCGCCCAATCAGACACCCACCGAATGGGCGGCTAAAAACATGTATGTGCTGGGCTTGATTATTCTGCTGGGAATCATCGTGCACTTATGTAACTTCTGGTACAAGATGCAATTCAAGGAACTGCTTCACATGGAAGGGGCTGTGAGCGAAGGTTCGGGTTTGGTTATTGCCCTGTTCTCCCAACCGGTGTATTCGGTGGTTTACCTGCTCTGGTTTGCCGCTATCTGGTTTCACCTGACGCACGGCATTTGGAGCGCTTTTCAGACACTGGGCATCAGCAACAAAACGTGGTTTCCCCGATTGCAGTTGATTTCCAACATTGTGGCAACGCTTATCATGATTGGATTTGCCGTTGTCCCGGTTTATTTTACTCTTTTATCCTTTTTTTAATTTTATCCTAATTATCTTATGACAAAATTAGATGCAAAAACCCCTCAAGGCCCCTTGTCCGAAAAGTGGACCCATTATAAAAACCACCAGAAACTGGTGAATCCCGCCAACAAGCGCCGCTTGGACGTGATTGTGGTAGGAACCGGTTTGGCCGGCGCTTCGGCTGCCGCATCGCTCGGCGAACTGGGTTTCCGTGTCCTGAATTTCTGCATACAGGATTCGCCGCGACGGGCGCACTCCATTGCCGCCCAAGGCGGTATCAATGCAGCTAAGAACTATCAGAACGACGGCGACTCGGTCTACCGCCTCTTCTACGATACCATTAAGGGCGGCGACTACCGCGCCCGCGAAGCCAATGTATACCGTTTGGCGGAAGTTTCCAACAACATTATCGACCAGTGTGTGGCACAAGGCGTTCCCTTCGCCCGCGAGTACGGCGGTTTGTTGGATAACCGCTCTTTCGGCGGCGCGCAGGTTTCGCGTACCTTCTATGCCAAAGGACAAACCGGTCAACAGTTGTTACTGGGCGCTTATTCGGCATTGAGCCGTCAGGTGCACCAGGGCAGTGTAAAGCTGTATACCCGCTACGAAATGCTGGATTTGGTGTTAATCAAAGATGCCAACGGCCTTGAACGCGCCCGCGGCATTATCGCCCGCAACCTGGTAACGGGAAAAATCGAACGCTTTGCCGCTCATGCCGTAGTGATTGCTTCGGGCGGATACGGCAATGCGTTTTTCCTCTCTACCAATGCGATGAACTCCAACGGTTCGGCCGCGATGCAATGCTACCGCAAAGGGGCTTTGTTTGCCAATCCCGCCTTTGCACAAATCCACCCGACTTGCATCCCGGTTCACGGCGAATTTCAATCGAAACTGACCCTGATGTCCGAATCGCTCCGAAACGACGGGCGCATCTGGGTGCCGAAAAAGTTGGAAGATGCACAGGCCATTCGCGAAGGTCAATTAAAACCCACCCAAATAGCGGAAGAAGACCGCGATTATTACTTAGAACGCCGCTATCCGGCCTTCGGAAACTTAGTGCCCCGCGATGTGGCTTCACGCGCTGCGAAAGAACGTTGCGACGCCGGTTTTGGAGTAAACAACACCGGTTTGGCCGTATACCTCGATTTCTCCGACGCCATCAACCGCTTGGGACTGAAAACGGTGGAAGCGCGCTACGGAAACCTGTTCCAGATGTACGAAAAAATCACGGCCGATAATCCTTACGAAACGCCGATGATGATTTTTCCGGCCATCCATTACACCATGGGCGGCATCTGGGTCGATTACGAACTGATGACCACCATTCCCGGCCTCTTCGCTATCGGCGAAGCCAATTTCTCCGACCACGGGGCCAACCGCTTGGGCGCTTCGGCTTTGATGCAGGGATTGGCCGACGGTTATTTCGTGCTACCCTACACCATTCAGAATTACTTGTCCGACCAGATTCAGGTGCCGCGATTCAGCGTCGATTTGCCGGAATTTGCGGAAACCGAAAAAGCCCTTGAAGATAAAATCGCTACCTTGATGAGCATCAAAGGCAAACGATCGGTCGATTCAATTCACAAGGAACTGGGGCATATCATGTGGGACCATGTCGGCATGGGACGCACCAAAGAATCGCTGGAAACAGCCCTGGTGCTGCTGCAAGCGCTGAAGAAAGAATTTTGGTCGAACCTGTTTATCCCGGGCGAACCCAATACGCTGAACGTAGAACTGGAAAAAGCCTTGCGCCTGGCCGATTTTATCGAAATCGGTCAACTGATGGCCTTAGACGGCCTGAACCGGAACGAATCTTGCGGCGGACATTTCCGCGAAGAGTATCAAACACCCGACGGCGAGGCTTTGCGCGACGACGAACAGTACTCCTACGCTTCCTGCTGGAAATACAAAGGCGAAGATCAACAACCGGAATTGGTGAAAGAATCGCTCGATTACGAGTTTGTGGTACGGCAACAACGAAACTATAAAGCATAAAACATCATGGAGAAAGAAATCAATATACATGTAAAAGTCTGGCGTCAAAAAGGCCCCAAAGCCAAGGGCAAATTTGAAACCTATCATCTGGATCGCATTTCCGGCGACACTTCTTTCCTGGAAATGCTGGACATCCTCAACGAACAGTTGGTGAGCAAGGGACAAGAACCCATCGCTTTCGATAACGACTGCCGCGAAGGTATCTGCGGCATGTGTTCGCTCTACATCAACGGGCATCCCCACGGCCCCGACAACCTGATTACCACCTGCCAGTTGCACATGCGTCATTTCAAGGACGGCGAAACGATTACGATTGAGCCCTGGCGCTCGGCGGCTTTCCCCGTTATCCGCGACCTGATGGTCGACCGCCGGGCGTTCGACAAAATCATCCAGGCCGGCGGCTATGTATCGGTCAACACCGGCGGCGTGCCCGATGCCAACACCATTCCCATTCCGAAGCCGGTGGCCGACGAAGCCATGGATGCCGCGTCCTGCATCGGTTGCGGCGCTTGCGTGGCGGCTTGCAAAAACGGCTCGGCCATGCTGTTCGTTTCGGCCAAAGTAAGTCAGTTGGCGCTGCTTCCGCAAGGCAAAATCGAAAGTAAAACACGCGCCAAAGCGATGATTGCCCAAATGGACGCCCTGGGATTCGGAAACTGCACCAACACCCGCGCTTGCGAACTGGAATGTCCGAAAGGCGTATCCATCAGCCATATCGCCCGCTTAAACCGCGAGTTTCTGAAAGCGAAACTGAGTAATTAATCCGTTCGACTGATGATTCATGCTGTTCAGGAGAGGACGGATCCCATCCGCCCCAACAAAGAGCCGGTCGATTGGCCAACCATCCTCTCCGTCCTCCCGGAAAGCCCCGGAGTGTATATGCATCTCGACGAAAACGATACGATCATCTACGTCGGCAAAGCCAAGAACCTGAAAAGGCGTGTTGCATCGTATTTCAATAAAACACAGGACAATTCCAAAACCCGGATCATGGTGCGGAAAATACGCAACATCCGCTACTTGGTCGTGGAATCGGAAGAAGACGCTTTCCTGCTGGAAAACAACTTGATTAAAGAGCATCAACCTCGCTACAACATCCTGCTCAAGGACGATAAAACTTATCCCCGGATTGTGATTAAAAACGAGCCTTTTCCCCGCATCTTTCTCACGCGACAGAAAACCGACGACCGTTCGCACTATTACGGCCCTTATACCTCGGTTTTGAGTGTGAAACAGTTACTGCGGTTCCTGACTTCATTGTATCCGATACGCATCTGCAACCATCTCCTGACGGAAGAAAATATTGCCAAAGGGAAATTCCGTCTTTGCCTGCAATACCACATCAAAAAATGTGCAGGCCCCTGCATGGGATTGCAAACGGAAGACGATTACAACCACAGCGTTCACGTGATTGAAGAAATACTGAAAGGCAATTCCAAAGAAATGAGCCAGCTGTTGTATCAAAACATGATGCGGTTGGCCTCGGAAATGCGGTTCGAGGAAGCGGCCTTACTGAAAGAACGGTACGAAATGCTGGAAAATTATTCGGCCAAATCCATTATTGTCAATCCGAGTTTCAACAATGTGGATGTTTTTTCCTACGACGAAAACGAACAGTCGGCCTATATCAATTACCTGCACATCGCGAAAGGCGCCATTATCCGCGGCTACACCATCGAATACAAAAAACAGTTAGACGAAAGCCGGGAAACCATCTTAGCCATGGGAATCATGGAGTTACGGACACGCTTTGAAAGCCGGGCCAATCAACTGATCGTGCCCTTCCGCCCGGATATCGAATTAACCGGCGTCGAATGGCTGGTGCCGCAGCGAGGCGAGAAAAAGAAATTACTGGAACTTTCGGAAAAGAACGTCCGCCAATACAAACTCGACCGGCTGAAACAGGCCGAAACACTGAATCCGGAGCAACGTTCGACCCGTATTCTGAAAACGCTGCAAAACGATTTGCATCTGCAAGAGTTACCGATACACATCGAGTGTTTCGACAATTCCAATATTCAGGGAACCAATCCCGTATCGTCGTGCGTAGTGTTTAAGAAAGCCAAACCTTCGAAAAAAGAGTACCGGCATTTCAATATCAAAACCGTTGTCGGTCCCGACGATTTCAGTTCGATGTACGAAACGGTCTTCCGCCGCTACAAACGCCTGTCGGAAGAAGAACAACCCTTTCCGCAACTGATAGTGATCGACGGCGGCAAAGGGCAGTTACATGCCGCTGCCGACGCCCTCAAAGCCTTAGACCTGTATGGCCGGATAGCGGTTATCGGCATCGCCAAACGCCTGGAAGAGATTTATTTTCCCTCCGACCCCATTCCCCTCTATTTAGATAAAAACTCCGAAAGCCTGAAACTGATTCAGCAACTGCGCGACGAGGCGCACCGTTTCGGAATCACGTTCCATCGCAACAAACGCAGCCGGCAGCAAGTCGCTTCCGAGTTGGACGGTATAAAAGGAATCGGGCCGGTTCTGAAAGAAAAACTGCTGAAAAAATATAAAAGTGTAAAGCGCATCAAGGAAGCTCCGCCGGCTGAAATAGAGGATTTAATCGGGAAAAGTAAAGCGGAAATATTGTTCCGGAATTTCCATCCGGCGGAGTAGGTTTCTTCGCTAAAACTTCGCAGGTCGCTGACTTGCGGTACAAGCACGACACACCAACCTCTGCCTGAAAGGTAGGACTTGCATAACCGCAGGTCAGCGACCTGCGGAAGGGAAGTAAGCAGAGCGCACTGCCTGCAAGGCAGGACTGGTTGAGCCTACGCCGAGCGGGGTCTGCCTTTGGCTTTCTCTCTCCGCAGGTCGCTGACCTGCGGTTATGAAAATAATGTCCTTTCAGGACATCGTAACATGGACGGATGCGTAATGGGTTAGTTTTTTTTCATATAAATATAGAAAAATAAATTTTTCTACGCACACAGGTTTATTTTCTCACGTAAAGAAATTTATTTTCTCACGTAGGAAAATTTATTTTCTCACGTAGAGAAATTTTTTTTCTCCTTAGAGAAATTTTTTTCTCTCCTTACGTTTTTTGTATTCTCTCCTTTCCTTTGGTTTCCGGCACCCATTTCCAAACAAAAACAGCGGCCGGGACACACATGGCGGGGTTAAAATCTCCGCAGACGTTCTTTCGAAAGCGAAACGGCGTATTTTTACAAACACACTATCAACCTACACTTTCAGTTTAATATGCATTTTGCCCAACAACCAGGTAAAACCGACCATCAACAGGGAAAAACAGAGGCAGTTGGCTAAGCCCGGAATGCCTCGCCACAGATAATCGGGCAGCAACAGGAAAAAATCGGCCAAACAATACGCTAGATACGGCATCATATAGGTGGTCAGCGTGGCCGTTCCCGCCGGTTTGATAATAGTAAACCAGGAGGTTTTTCCTTTTTCTACCAATCCATAGAAAAGAATATACAGGCCGATGGATATAGCCAATACATAAAAGAGCCAAGGCGGCGTTGCACTGAGTTTGGATAGAATCCAATAGCGATGCGAAACGAAACCTGCGAGCAACAGCACGGCAAGGATCACTCCTGCCCACAAGGCCTTTTTCAATCCCGGAACCGACTGATAGCGCACGTTCAAGACCGACCAAAGGACTCCGCCCATGGTAAAAGCGACTAACGTTCCATTCCCAATATGTAGCGTATCCAGTAATTGATTGTAAAAATTGGGACGGGGAAGCGAAAGTAAAAAGCTCCCACCTGAAACCTCATTCATTCGTGTTCCCAAGAGGCAGATAAGCACAAACGCTATCCAGATGGGAATTAAGTATTTCAAGCGATTGCGGGTAAAAACATAAATCGTGGCACAAACCAAATACGTCCACCCAATCAAACCGAGAATACCCCACCACCGGGCGCTGAATACGCTGTTATCCCCGGCAGACCGGAAAGTAATCGCCAAATAGAGCAGAATAAGCGCGCCTGTTATTTTCAAACCCAAATACAATAAGCGTTGATTCTTACGGTTTGTTTCCGGATACTGATTCCAAAGGCAGAAAAAGCCGATGACCATTAACAGGCTGTAAACCGTTTTTCCATAAGGCATTTCGGACGACAAACCGGCTTCCGAATTGACGATGAAAACACCCATCATCAATAAAGCCAAACTGCGCGAAAAAATATGCCCGATCGTCGACCTGCCCGAAAGTCCTTTACTATACCTTCGTTCAATCGCATAAGGGATAGACAGTCCCACGACAAAAAGGAAACAAGGGAACACCACATCGGAAAGTCCCATAAAATCTTCTCCGTTTTTGGCATGGAGCAATCCATGAGGAACATCCTGTACCGTCCATAAATGATTGACAAAAATCATGGTCAGCATCGTAAACGCACGTAACACGTCGATCGCTTCATTGCGTTGCAAGAAATCCGTATTTTTCGTATTCAGCGGCATTATTATTCTTTTTTAAGCTGTTTGTATCTGTAAAAAGAATTATGGCACAAAAATGACTGTTAACAAATCACTTGAGTGCCATATTCTCAATCTCCTAATTCTTAATTCTTCATTCTTAATTCTTAATTCTTACATCTTAAATGAATCATTTGTTCGGCCGAATGACTACCGATCGGCTCAATGCCGGATCATTGTAGTATTGGGTATCTACACCGCCGGCTGCTACGATTTTCAAGCGAGAGCCATCGATGCCAAATTCTCTAATCAAACAGTTCTTTACAACGTCGGCACGTGTCCGGCTAAGCCGAGCGTTGATTGCCGGTGTGCCGGTAAATGCATCCGCGTAACCGGTTATGGTATAAGTGCCTTCTGTGTACGTCCTCAGCAAATCGGCCAAGAAACCCAACTGGACGCGCGCTTCTTTCGATAAATCACTTTTGCCCAATTCAAAACGGATGTAAACATCCGAGGCTACATCTTTCCATTCTGTTATCCTCTCTATTTGTGTTCGATAGGATCCCTGCAAATCACGGCTCTGAGTAGTGATTTGGTCGCGTAAAGTGGCATTTTCCTGACGTACTTGATTGAGTCTTTCGTTCAATGCGGCAAGTTCTGCGGACGACATACCGGAGGGTTCAGGACGCGATACAGTTTTTCCGAAGCGATATGCCAGGCTCAAATCAATAGACAGAAGTCCTTCCTGTTCCCTGCCGCCTACCTCGCCGTCGAAATGGTCATCTACCAGCGCTCCGCGGATATCCAGCGCGAAATCCAGTTTACTGCTCAGCCGGAACAGGTTCAGTAAGCCTATATTGGCCGATACGGCATCTGCCTGAGGATTATCCCATGTGCGCATCCAGCCTAGGCCGATATAAGGCGACAGGGTATAGACGCGTTCGGGTTTCAGACCAAAAAACAGGTTCGAAACATTGAACAGCGCATCCCCATACAGATGGCCGGCCTTGAACTTCTGTTCATACAAGTAGTGCGGTCGCCCTATTAAGTATTCATCTGTTCTTGTCGCATGCACTCCAGTCTGGGTTACACCTTTAATGGTTTGCAAGGAATAGCCGATACGGGTACCAATGACCGACGTCCACCATTTACCTAAATACAGTCCACCGCCAGCCGAAAAGCGGTCGGATAATTCCATCTGACGGTTGTGGTCACCAAAATAAATGCGGGCGCCGCCGTTAACCCCTACAAACCAGTCGCTGCCGATGTTGTTCTGCAGGTAACGGTCGGAAAAGCCCGATTCCCTTACTACGGTTTGGGCAGAAACGTTTCCCAGTGTGCACAACACAAGTGCAACGGCAAGCACAAGCCTGCTGCCCAATAACACCAAATTTGAATTTGCTTTCTCTTTCATCATGAATGTTTGTTTTTAATTGTAAAACATTTTATTATATTCAACTATTTTTCAACGATTAATGGGCACAAAGATAATAAGATTTTTTTAATTACAAAATCCTGTTATCTTTGCCCGCACGGATTTCCATGAAGCATCCTCTTAATTACACAACAAAGAATGTGCCAAACTAAACGGTTTGTTATTCTTCGTCGAAGCCATCGAATCGAACAGGATCAGGAAAATTTATTTGCTGCCCAACAGAATTTTGACTAAATTTGCAACTTTAATTGGCAAATAGACGGTTATGGCATACTACAACAACAGTAATTTTACAAACTCCATTCCTCCGGTTACGCGGAATCTTTTAATTATCAATGTCGCTATTTGGTTGATATGCGGATTATTCCGGAAGACATGGCTGGCGGGAATATTCGGTTTGCAATCCATTGACGGCGGCGGATTTCACGTGTATCAACTCATTACGTATATGTTTACCCATGTGCAATTCGAGCATTTATTTTTCAATATGTTTGCCGTATTTATGTTTGGCCGTTCGCTCGAATATTACTGGGGGCCGAAACGTTTTTTGACGTATTATATGGTAACCGGTATCGGCGCCGGACTGATTCAACTATTGGTTTGTTACCTGCAAAGCGCTCTTTCGATTACTATCGGCGCTTCGGGATCGGTTTTCGGACTTTTGCTGGCATTCGGAATGATTTTTCCGAATATTCCGCTCTATTTGATGTTTATTCCTGTACCTATCAAAGCCAAATACATGGTTATCGGCTACGGCGTATTGGAGTTTTTCTTCGGTATAGCCGGCAGGGCAGGCGACAACGTAGCGCATTTTGCACACCTGGGAGGGATGTTGTTCGGCATTATCATGATACTGTACTGGAAAAAGAGAGGAACCAACCATGGCAACTATTTTTTCTGATATCGGAAATTTTCTCCGGCGGCAATCGGTCTTGTCTTCACTACTGATTATTAATGTATTGGTTTTTCTATTGATCCAATTGGTAAGTTTATTTTTCTTTTTGTTTAAGTTATCTCCCGATCCTTTTTTTGAATTTTTTCAACTTCCTGCGTCACCGGTTCAGCTATTGCATCGCCCGTGGACAGTGTTTACTTATATGTTTACCCATTTCGATGTTTGGCATATTGTTTTCAACCTGTTGTGCCTTTATTGGTTCGGACAGATTTTCCTTCGTTTTTTCGGACCGAAACAACTGGGCGGATTATATGTATTGGGCGGCATTGTCGGCGGATTATTTTTTATTTTATCGTATAATATTTTCCCTTATTTCCTGGAATCTGTCAATACATCTTCCTTGATTGGCGCTTCCGCTTCGGCGATGGCCATTATTTTTGCTGCGGCTTTTTACCGGAAAGATTTAAAAATCAATATTATCCTTTTGGGAAACGTGAAGTTGCTGTATATTGCCCTGCTTTTTTTAGTCATCGATTTATTATCCATCGAACACGACAATCCCGGCGGACATATTGCCCATATCGGCGGCGCATGGATGGGGATTGGATTTGCCCAAGCAGCCATTAAGGGGCGGGATTTAACGGAAGGTATCAATTCGATTATCGACCGGATGGCTAATTGGTTTGCGAAAAAGCCACGGAAGACGACCCGTCAACAAGTATATCGCCGTCCCGAAACGGATTACGAATATAATAAACGGAAACACGACGAACAAGTCGAAATCGACCGCATTTTGGACAAAATCAAGCGTTCGGGTTACAATAGTTTATCTAAAAATGAAAAAAAGAAGCTTTTTGATGCGAGTAAGTAAAGTCCTTGTCCGGTTTATTTGGCAAATTCTAACCCTGCTGGCCGTCGTCGGATGGATTTTTTTGCTTCTTTCTGCATTTTCAAACCGGATATCGCCCCTGAATCATCCGTATGTTCCGTTTTTCGGACTCTTTTTCCCTGTCATTCTGTTATATAACCTGTTGTTTTTGTGTTTGTGGCTCTTGTTCCGGAAATGGAAACAATTGCTGGTAACATTGGTCGTATGGGGGGTTTGCGGAGGCGCTATTTATACCTATTATCCCATTCATGGAAAAACAAAAGAAATTCCTTCCGATTGTATTAAGGTGATGACATACAATGTAATGAGTTTTGGATACATTGGTTCTCACACCAAAAACAATCCGCACCCCATTCTGCAATATGTGATTGACCAGGACCCGGATATTGTTTGTTTTCAGGAATATGACCCGTTTTGGCTGAAGGAGGAAACCATACGGAAAGCATTGAAATCCCTGCCGTATTCCTCGTCCCGACAGGCGGACTTAATGGTTTTTTCCAAATATCCCATTGTATCCACCCGACGGCTTCCGATAGACAGCCGGTATAATGGCGCCTGTGTCATGGAATTGGATATCCGTGGAAGGAAGGTAACATTAATCAATAATCATTTGGAATCGAACAAGATTTCGTCCGACGAACGGGACGGCTATTACGATTTGACGAAAGATCCGAATACGCAGAAGCTGGAAAATTTTACGCACATGATGTTTCAACGGTTGACTCCGGCTTTCAAGGCACGGGCGGAACAAGCCCGGTTGGTTGCTCAAACAATCCGCAAAAATCAAAACCCGTATATCCTGGTTTGCGGCGATTTTAACGATACGCCCATTTCGTATGCATACCGTACGATTAAAGGCGATTTGAAAGACGCCTTTGTCGAAAGCGGTTCCGGCATGGGCATCAGTTTCAACCGTTACCGGTTTTTATTCCGCATTGATTATCTTTTCCACAGTAAAAACATGAAATCCTACAACAGTACGGTAGGCAAATTGAAAACGTCGGACCACTATCCCATCTGCACTTATTTGCAATTTTTGGATTAAAGGCCGAGCGCCGTTTGGATCTCTTCGAGTAAAAACCCTTTTCCGACAGCGAATCGCATCAGTTTTTGATTGATTTCGTATTCGTTTTTTCCGGTTACCGTTTTTCGTTTAGCGGTTAATAATTGTTGCAATTGTTGTTGATTCGTTTCCTTATCGATTCCGGATAAGGCTTCCCGGATACAGGCTTCGGGAATTTGTTTTTTTTGTAACTCGTAGCGAATTTTGTAGGCGCCCCAATGATTATATTTCGATTTATCATGGACGAAAGCCCGGCAAAATCGTTGTTCGTTCAGAAAATTTTCTTTTTGTAAATACAGAATCACTCTTTTTTGTTCCTGTTCCGGAAGCTCCCAACGGATCATTTTCCGGAGGATATCCTGCACACAACGTTCTCCACGACTGCAATAAGCCGCTAAACGTTGCAAAGCCTGTTCATATTTTACCGCATTCATAATGCAAATTTAAAAAATAAAATGTAATTTTGCACCCGATTCGACAAACGGATAATAAAAAAAAGGAAAGCTGCCGGAGTGGTCGATCGGGCCGCACTCGAAATGCGGTGTACGGGTAACTGTACCGGGGGTTCGAATCCCTCGCTTTCCGCCAAAGGATATTAGGGACAATTATGTGGCGGCACCCAAAAAAGGAAGCCTGTAAAAGTAACATTTTACGGGCTTTTTTCTTTGGGGGTATACAGTCGCAAACTTCAAACTGTTGATAATTATCTACTCCACAATCCGCCACATTATTCAATTATTGAACAAAAAATTATTAATCAGCATTTTAATAAAATAACAACAAGTTAATAACTTGTTTATAGTGGTTTATAGAATGTTGATAAAAAAATACAATTATAGTTGTGGGGAATTGTGGATTTTTGTACTTTTGTAGCTATGAAATAATAAGTTAATCAGGAATGGATAATTTTATCGGAAATATCGACGCGAAAGTGGATGCCAAAGGACGGGTTTTTGTTCCGGCCGGCTTCCGCAAAATCCTGCAGTTGACGGAGGACAAGCGCTTGATTTTGAGGAAAGATATCTATGAAGATTGCTTAGTGTTGTACCCCGCTCCGGTTTGGGACGCAGAGTTGACCGCCCTCCGCAGCAGGCTGAAAAAATACGGGAAGAAGGCACGGCAGATTTACCGCAAATTTGTTCAGGATTCCGAATTGCTGGAATTGGACACCAATGGCCGGATTTTGATTCCCAAACGCTATTTGCAAATGGCCGGCATCAACGCCGATGTTCGTTTTATGGGGATGGATCAAACCATCGAAATCTGGAGTCCCGAACGTTTGGATCATCCGGAAATGGATGACGAGGCGTTTGAACAGTTAATGAATCAATTGGATGGCAATGAATGAAGCAATTCCCTATCACATTCCCGCCCTTTTGCAGGAAAGCATTACCGCACTGAACATCCGGCCGGAAGGAACGTATGTGGATGTTACTTTCGGCGGCGGCGGCCATGCGAAAGAAATCATCAAACGATTGGGCAATGAGGGCCGGCTTTATGGCTTCGATCAGGATGAAGATGCGGAGAGCAATAGGCTGTCCGACGACCGATTCGTCTTTATACGGAGTAATTTCCGTTATCTGGCTTCATTTATGGACTGGCACGGCGTGAAAAGCATCGACGGCCTTATTGCCGATCTGGGCGTTTCGTTCCATCATTTCGACGACGAAACCCGCGGTTTTTCGTTCCGTTTCGCCGGCGATTTAGACATGCGGATGAACAAACGCGCCGGACAAACAGCCGCCGAAGTTCTGAATACGTATTCCGAAGGCGCTTTGGCCGATGTATTTTATCACTACGGCGAATTACGCAACGCGCGGGCGATTGCCAAGGTGATTGTCAGAGAGCGAAATCATCGAAAAATCAGCACTACGCAGGATTTCACGGAGATTGTTAAACCGTTTTTCAGTCACACGAAAGAGAGAAAGCAATTGGCACAAGCCTTTCAAGCCCTTCGCATCGAGGTGAACGGCGAAATGGAAGCCTTGAAAGAAATGCTTGTGCAGGCCGGCGAGTTATTGTGTACCGGCGGAAGAATGGCAGTCATCACTTACCATTCTTTGGAAGACCGTTTAGTGAAAAACTTTTTCAAAACGGGTCATTTGGATGGCGTCATCGAAAAGGACTTTTACGGAAATATCCGTTCGCCCTTTCACACCGTTAATAACAGGGTGATTGTTCCGAGCGAGGAGGAAATGGAGCGCAATCCCCGTTCGCGTAGCGCCAAATTACGTATCGTTGAAAAATTATGATCATGGAAAAAAGGAAGAAGAAGCGGAAAAGATATCCGTTCAAAGAGGTTATCGACGGGCACTTCCTGACGGAAGAATTTGTAAGCAATCAGTTGAAATTATTGGTATTGATTGTTGTCCTGATCATTCTTTTCATTAGCAACAACTATTCCTGCATGAAAAAACTGACGGAAATAGAAACACTGAAGACCCAACTGAAAGACGTGAAGTGCGAGAATTTGATTATTTCCACGGAATTGACATCGAACAGCCGCCAAACGCAAATCGAAGAATTATTGAAAATGAAAGGTATCGAACTGTCAAGCCCGACCACTCCGGCGCTTGAAATACAAAAATAGATATGGCACAACCGGTTTCTACCAATAAAAGAATAATGATGTACTACTTTATCATAGCGGTACTCTTCATTGTGTTGGCCGTTATCATTTTCGCAAAAGCCTGTATAATTTCGTTTGTGGATGGAAACGCATGGCGGAAACTGGGCGAGAAGCAAATCCGTTCCAATGTGCAAGTGCCGGCTGTGCGGGGTGATATTTATTCCTGTAACTACGAGTTAATGGCTACTTCCGAAGAATCTTACCGCCTGTATATCGACTTTTTCGCCGAAGGCATTCAGGAAGATACTTTATATAAATACGTTTACCCGCTTTCGGTCGAATTGAATAAACGGTTTCCCCAGCGTTCGGCAGCCGAATACAAAAAGCATATTCTGCACGGCTGGAACATTCGTTCGAGTAAAAATCGGGAATACCTGTTACTTGGTCAGAATGTTAATTACCTGCAATTGAAAGCTATTCAACAGATGCCGTTTTTCAACAAAGGCAGGAACCGTTCCGGTTTGTATACCAAATCGTTTGTGAAACGAATAAAACCCTACGGCACCTTGGCTTCGCGCACCATCGGCGATATTTACGGCGAGTTTGAGAAAGGCGGGAAAAACGGCCTGGAGATGCAGTACAACGAGTTGCTAAGCGGTCAACCCGGCACCAGTACCCGCCGCAAAGTCAACGGAACATGGATGAATGTAGTGGATGAAAAGCCGGTACACGGCAACGATATTGTTTCCACTATCGACATTCACATACAGGATATTACCGAGAAAGCGCTAATGAATAAATTACGGGAAATCGACGCCGAATCGGGTACTGCGGTTGTTATGGAAACAGCGACCGGCGAAATCAAAGCGATTACCAATATGGGACGAGTCCGCGAAGGCGTGTGGGGCGAAACGAAGAATTATGCGGTTTCCGATTTGAGCGAACCCGGTTCCACCTTCAAAGTAGTGTCCATGCTGGTGGCTTTGGAAGATGGTTTGGTGCATCCGGACGATCCGGTCGATACCGGCAACGGTGTGGAACAGATAGCCGGCCACGAACTGCGCGACCACAACGCCCACCACGGTGGGTATGGCATGATTACCGCATCGAAGAGCATCCGCTATTCGTCGAATATCGGCGTAGCCAAACTGATTATGCAAGCCTACAACAGTCATCCCGAAAAATATGTGGATGGCGTGCACCGGATTGGTTTTCATCGCGATATGCACTTGGAAATTCCGGGTTACGGTATTCCATACATTCGGCATCCGAAAGACACGGCGCGGTATTGGTCGCGGTCGACCCTTCCCTGGATGTCGTTCGGTTACGAAACACAGATTCCGCCGATTTATACCCTGTCGTTCTTCAATGCGATTGCCAATAAGGGGAAATTAATCAAACCGATTTTTGTCCGGGAAATCCGGGAAAACGGCCATTCCATCGAAACAAAAAAGACGGAAGTCATCAATTCCAAGATTTGCTCGCCTTCTACTTTGACGTTTATCCGACAGATGTTGGACGATGTAGTGAATTGTTCCGATGGAACGGGAAAACCGGCTCGTTCCGATAAGGTACGGATTGCGGGAAAAACCGGAACGGCGCAACTGTCGCAAGGCGCGGCCGGATATAAAAGCGGAGGTTTGTCGCATCAAGTTTCTTTCTGCGGCTATTTTCCATCCGACGATCCGCAGTATTCCATGATTGTAGTTATCCGGAAACCGCGGCACGGCCCTCCTTCCGGTGGGATGATGTGTGGAACGGTTTTCAAAACCATAGCCGAAGAGATTTATTCGCGGAATATTATCACAAACACAAAAGCCTTTCCGACCGATACCATTCATCCGGTGGAAGCGGTTGTTAAGAAAATTTTGGATGATTTGAAAACAGAAGCCGGTTTGGTTCCGGATGTAAGGGGCATGGGTGCTAAAGACGCGGTGTATGCGATGGAAAATGCCGGATTGTGTGTCAACTTAGTCGGACGCGGTGCGGTAATCGCCCAATCCATTCCGCCGGGAAGTAAGATAGAAAAAGGGAGAACAGTGGTGATACAGTTGAAATGAAAAGCATAAAGAATATGAAACTCTCATTTGCAGGTCAGGAATTAGACGTTACGGGAATCCATGCCGACTCCCGTAAAATACAGCCGGGTTATTTGTTCGTAGCGGTAAAAGGGGTTCAATCCGACGGACACGATTATATCGGAAAAGCCGTTGAAAACGGGGCAAAAGCCATTGTTTGTCAAGTTTTACCGGCCGAGCGGCATCCGGATGTGCATTATATTCAAGTAGCCGACAGCGCCGATGCTTTGGGCGAAATCGCCTCACTCTGGAACGGTGAACCTTCAAAAAACCTCCAATTAATCGGCGTTACCGGTACCAACGGGAAAACGACTACGGCCACTTTATTATATACGATGTTCCGGCGTTTGGGCTACAAAGCAGGTTTACTTTCGACGGTTTGTAATTATATTGACGGGAAAGAAATTCCGGCCACACACACGACACCCGATGCTCTCGAATTGAACGATTTACTGGCGCAAATGGTAGCGGCCGGCTGCGATTATGCGTTTATGGAAGTCAGTTCCCATGCAGTGGTGCAAAAACGGATTGCCGGACTGCAATTCAAAGGCGGAATTTTCACCAATCTCACCCGCGACCATCTGGATTATCACGAAACGTTTGAAGCCTACCGCGATGCCAAGAAAGTTTTTTTCGACCGGCTTCCCGTAGGCGCTTTCGCATTGACCAACAAAGACGATAAAAACGGCCTTTTTATGCTGCAAAACACGAAAGCAAGCAAGCATACGTATTCTTTCCAATCTTTAGCCGACTTCAAGGGACGGATTTTGGAGTCGCATTTCGACGGCACCCTAATGACTATCAACGATACGGAAATCCTGACGCAATTTGTAGGGAAATTCAATGCTTACAATCTCTTGGCAGTATATGGAGCCACTGTGTTACTGGAACAAAATCCCAATAACCTCCTGTTCGACAATAGTCAAATTCTGGTTGGTTTGAGTACGCTCCGTTCGGTATCCGGTCGTTTTGAAACGTTCCGATCCCCGGAGGGTTATACGGCCATTGTCGATTATGCGCATACGCCCGATGCGTTGACCAATGTACTCAACGCCATTCACGGCGTAATGAACGGACAAGGGAATATCATTACCGTCGTTGGCTGTGGTGGCAATCGCGACAAAGGCAAACGCCCGATCATGGCCAAAGAAGCTGTCCGTTTAAGCGACCGCGTCATCCTGACTTCCGATAATCCCCGGTTTGAAGAGCCTGACGATATTATCAGCGATATGGTCGCCGGATTAAACCCGGAGGAAAGAAAACAGGCCGTCTGTATTACCGACCGGAAAGAAGCTATCCGCACGGCCTGCCTCCTGGCGCAAACCGGCGATGTGATTCTCCTTGCCGGCAAAGGGCATGAAGATTACCAGGAAGTAAAAGGGGTGAAGAAACCTTTTGATGACAGGGTAATCGTAAAAGAAATCATGAATAATCAATTATAATTTGGATACCGAATGTTGTACGATTTATTTCAATATCTCAATCAGTTGAATTTTCCGGGCGCCGGATTATTCCATTACGTTTCATTCCGTTCGGCTTCGGCGTTGGTGTTGTCGCTACTCCTTTCCACCATTACGGGAAAAAGAATTATTACCGCTTTGCAACGGCAACAAATCGGTGAAACCATCCGCGACCTCGGGTTGGAAGGCCAAATGCAGAAAAAAGGCACGCCGACCATGGGCGGCCTTATCATTATTATTGCTATTTTAGTTCCCGTATTGCTGTTGGCGCGATTGAACAATATCTACATTATGCTGATGCTGATTACGACCCTCTGGCTCGGAACAATCGGTTTCATCGACGATTTTATTAAAGTAATACAGAAAAACAAAGAAGGTTTGTCGGGTAAATTGAAAATCGTAGGGCAAGTCGGGTTAGGTCTTATCGTAGGATTGACAATCTATTTAAGTCCCCATGCCGTAATGCACGAAAATGTAGAAAGAGTGAAAGAAGGCGAGAAAACGGAAATCGTCTATACTCCTGCGGTAAAATCGACACAAACGACGATTCCATTCTTAAAAAACAACAATTTGGATTACCGGTCATTCGTTTCTTTTATGCCCAGTCACCGGACGGCCGCCACTTGGATTTTGTTCGTTTTAATCACCATTTTTATTGTTACCGCCGTATCCAACGGGGCCAATTTAACCGATGGATTGGACGGTTTGGCGGCCGGCAGTTCGGCCATTATCGGAGTAGCCTTGGGTATTCTGGCTTATGTTTCTTCGCACCTCGGATTTGCCGCCTACCTCAACATCATGTATATACCCGGTTGCGAAGAATTAGCCGTTTTTGCCTGCGCATTCATCGGGGCTTGTATTGGTTTTTTGTGGTACAACGCTTTTCCGGCACAAGTGTTTATGGGCGACACCGGTTCGCTGACTTTGGGCGGCATTATTGCGGTGTTTGCCATCATTATACACAAAGAATTGCTTTTGCCGATATTGTGCGGCGTGTTTTTCGTGGAAAGTCTGTCGGTAATGGCGCAAGTTTCCTACTTTAAATGGACAAAGAAGAAATACGGCGTAGGGAAACGGATTTTCAAAATGACGCCTTTGCACCATCATTTTCAGAAGCCGGGACATGCAGGAATTGACGCTCTGATTCAAAAACCTTTCGTCCCGATACCCGAATCCAAAATCGTGGTGCGTTTTTGGTTGATTGGGATTATTTTGGCGGTGTTGGCGATAGCGACTTTAAAAATGAGGTAAATATGATACTATTCAACATAGAAAAAAAGGAAAACAAAGGCTTAAATCTCGCATTTGAAATGCCTTTAGCCCTCCGGCGGATAGTTATTCTCGGTGGAGGCGAGAGCGGTTCAGGCGCAGCCGTTCTGGCCAAAAAGCAAGGTTTCGACGTTTTTCTGTCCGATTCATCGGAAATAAAACCGAAGTACCGGGATATTTTAGAAAAATATGGTATCGCTTACGAAGAAAACGGACATACGGAAGATTGGATACTCAATGCCGGCGAAATCATAAAAAGTCCCGGTATTCCCGATAAAATCGCTATTATTCAAAAAATAAAAGCGAAAAAGATTCCGGTCATTTCGGAAATCGAATTTGCCGGACGCTATACCAAGGCCAAAATGATTGGCATTACCGGTAGCAACGGCAAAACCACCACTACCCTGCTGACGTATCATATCTTGAAAAAAGCCGGATTCAACGTCGGATTAGCTGGAAATGTCGGCGATAGTCTGGCCTTGCAAGTAGCGGAACAAAACTACGATTATTACGTCATCGAATTAAGCAGTTTCCAATTGGACGGGATGTACGATTTCAAAGTAGATATTGCCATTCTGCTGAATATCACGCCCGACCATTTGGACAGGTATAACTACGAAATGCGGAATTACATTCATTCCAAACTGCGGATTCTGCAAAATCAAACGGAAAACGACGCTTTTATTTACTGGAACGACGACCCTGTCGTTTCTCAGGAAATAGAAAACCGGAAACCGCCTGTTGCCCTTTATCCTTTCGCCGAAAAAAAGGCAGCCGGGGTAAAAGCCTATACGGAAAATAACACAATCATCATAGAAACGCTTAATAATACATTTACAATGGAAGAAGAATTGGTAGCGCTAACGGGAACACATAATTTGTATAATTCCCTGGCAGCCGGAATTGCTGCTAAATTATTGGATATTAAAGATGATATTATCCGTCAATCGCTTAGCGACTTCAAAGGCGTGGAACATCGCCTGGAAAAAGTGGCGCGCGTGCGAGGTGTGGAATACATCAACGACTCAAAAGCAACCAACGTCAATTCGACTTGGTACGCATTGCAAAGCATGAAAACGCCTACGGTGCTCATCCTCGGTGGAACCGATAAGGGCAACGATTACAGCGAGATTGAGCCTTTGGTTTTGAACCGGTGCCGTGCCCTGGTTTTTCTGGGAACAGACAATTCCAAACTGCACGCTTTTTTCGATGAAAAGGTGGAAATTATCAAAGATGCCCGTTCCATGGAAGAGGCCGTTTCGCAAGCCTACGAGATAGCCCACAAAGGGGATACGGTTTTATTATCGCCCAGCTGCGCCAGCTTCGATTTGTTCTTGAACTACGAAGACCGCGGCAGGCAATTCAAAGAATGTGTACGGAAATTGTAAAAAATGGATTTTGTAAATAAAATATTCCGCGGCGACCGGGTCATCTGGATGGTTTTCCTGTTCCTCTGTCTGATTTCGATTGTAGAAGTGTACAGCGCTTCCAGCACGCTGACTTTTCGCACCGACTATTGGAAACCCATTCTCCGGCATTCGCTGTTTCTCCTGGCAGGTTTGGGAATTGTGTTGACAGTCCATGCCATCCCGGCGCGTTTTTTCTCCATTCTCGGCATCCTTCTTCCGGTGGCTTGGGTGTTTTTAATAGGCGCCCGGATGTTTGGGGAAGCCGTAAACGGTTCTTACCGCTGGATTAATATTGCCGGAATCAGTTTCCAGCCTTCGGAAATTGCCAAGCTTTGTTTGATTAGTTTTACGGCCTTCGTCCTGAGCAAACGCAAAGACAAACTCGGCGATAAAAGTTTTCAATGGATATTGATAGCCGCCATTATCACCTGTGGCATTATCTTTATCGAGAACGGTTCTACCTCCTTGATATTGTTTGGTATTGTCTTCCTGATGATGCTTATTGGCCAGATTCCTTTCCGGCAAATCGGCAAATTGCTGTTGTTTATTGGGGTGGTTGCAGCGATTTTTGTTTCCGTCGTTTATCTTGTTCCATCCCATTCCATCGAAAAATATTTGCCCCGATTGGAAACCTGGATGGAACGGTTTAAAGATTTTGGGAATGATGACGATGTTCACAATCCCGATTTCAAAATCAATGACGATAATTACCAGACATCCCACGCCAATATTGCCATCGCCAACGGCGGCGTACTGATTTTAGGCAGGATGCCCGGCAACAGCATCGAGCGGGATTTCCTTCCGCAGGCTTATTCCGATTTTATTTACGCCATTATTATCGAAGAAATGGGGCTAATCGGCGGCTTGGCCATTTTGCTCTTGTACATTATCCTTTTCATTCGGGCAGGCATTATCGCCAATCGAAGCGAGAAACTTTTCCCAAAATTCATAGTCATGGGTGCGGCGCTGATTTTAGTTACCCAAGCGCTGGCCAATATGGCGGTGGCCGTCGGCCTGATTCCGGTTACCGGGCAAACCCTGCCTTTGGTAAGTCGGGGCGGAACATCCATTTTGATTACTTGTATTTATTTTGGCATTCTATTAAGTGTCAGCCGTTTCGATAATCCGAAAGGGGAAGAAAGAGAAGAAGCAATCATTGAAGCATACAACGAAGATGAAGAAACAGCCGAAAATAATCATTAGCGGAGGAGGTACCGGAGGCCATATTTTTCCGGCGCTTTCGATTGCCAACGCCATCCGGACGAGATATCCCGATGCCGAAATCCTCTTTGTCGGTGCGGAAAACCGGATGGAAATGCATCGGGTTCCGGAAGCCGGTTACCCAATCGTGGGCTTGCCCGTGGCTGGTTTCGACCGGAAAAAATACTTGAAAAACATCTCCGTTTTGTGGAAACTCTACAAAAGTCTGTCGAAAGCCCGCACAATTATCCGGGATTTTCAACCGGATATAGCTATCGGAGTCGGCGGCTATGCCAGCGGCCCGATACTAAAAGCTGCATCGCAAAAAGGCATCCCGACTTTGCTTCAGGAACAAAATTCGTATGCCGGAGTAACGAATAAACTCTTAGCCCAAAAAGCAAGCAAAATTTGTGTTGCCTACGATGGAATGGAGCAATTTTTTCCCAAAGGCAAAATTATACTGACCGGCAATCCTGTTCGCCAAAACCTGGTACGGGCGATTCATCCCGATGAAAAGCGCGAAGCCTTCGATTATTTCGGATTAAATCCCGATAAAAAGGCCATTTTAGTCATTGGCGGCAGCTTAGGCGCAAGAACCATCAACGAAAGCATTCGAGCGCATCTGAAAGACATTGAAAACAGCAACGTACAATTCATCTGGCAAACCGGAAAACTTTATTATCAATCGATTGCCGATTCCCTGCGCCCTGCGCCCGGTTTCCTGCACCTGACGGAATTTATTTCCCGCATGGATTGGGCCTATTCCGTCGCCGACCTTGTCATCTCCCGTGCCGGAGCCGGTTCCATTTCCGAGTTTTGTCTGTTGGGCAAACCGGTTATCCTGGTTCCCTCGCCGAATGTAGCGGAAGACCATCAAACGAAGAATGCACAGGCCTTGGTACGGAAAAAGGCAGCTATTCTTATTCCCGATAAAGATGCGGTAGAACAATTGGTCCCTGAAGCGTTGAAAGTGGTGCAGGATGACGCAAAACGCCATGAATTAAGCGCCAATATTTTGAAACTTGCTTTGCCTGATGCGGCTGATAAAATTGTCGATGAAATCGAACGGATAATAAGGATTTAAGAGTATGGCAAAGGATATCAATAAAGATAAATTTCCGGAAGAAACTAAACTGAAATTGGAGATTTTCGCTGAATGTTTCAGGGAGGTGAAAATTGTAACTATTGCAATTCTGTCAAAAAAAGACGGCAAGCAAATTTATTTCGCCTTCAACGAAAAACAAACCGGAAAAGGAAAAAAATTAAAGGAAATTACAGACAATGCCAAATAACATCTACTTCATCGGCATCGGAGGCATCGGCATGAGCAATCTCGCCCGTTATTACCTCGCTAAAGGCAAAAAAATTGCCGGATACGACCATGTCGAATCCGAACTGACAAAACAATTAAGCAAGGAAGGCGCCCAAATCCATTACGAAGACAATGTCGATTTGATTCCGTCCGAGTTCAAAGCTCAAACGCAGACGTTAGTCGTTTGGACGCCCGCCGTTCCCAACAACCATTCGGAATTGAAATTCTTCCGCGAAAACGGCTTTCCACTGATGAAACGCGCCCAGGTCCTGGGCGAAATTACCCGCACCAAACGCGGCATCTGCGTGGCCGGCACGCACGGAAAAACCACCACTTCATCGATGATTGCGCATGTATTGAAACAATCCGCCGTCGATTGCAACGCTTTTCTGGGCGGAATTCTGAAAAACTACGATAACAATCTTTTGCTCTCGGACAAAAGCGATTTAACCGTTATCGAAGCCGATGAATACGACCGTTCTTTCCATTGGTTAACGCCTTATATGGCCGTTGTTACTTCCGTAGCGCCCGACCATCTCGATATTTACGGCACGGAAGAAGAATATCGCAAAGCATTTGTCCATTTCACTTCGTTGGTGCGCGAAGGCGGAACGTTGTTGATGGAACACAAAGTAGATATTATTCCGGAAGTACAGCGAAAGGTAAAAGTGTATTATTATCAGGGGGGAACGGGTCAAACGCCACCCTCCGAAAAGCCGGATTTCTACGCACAAAACATCCGGATCGGCAACGGCGAAATCTTTTTCGATTTCGTTACGCCGGAAACGATTTTCAACGATATTCAATTGGGCGTTCCGGTCGAAATCAATATCGTCAACGCCGTAGCCGCTTTGGCTATTGCCTGGCTCAACGGCGTATCCGGCGACGAACTACGCCGCGGCATGGCCTCTTTCCGCGGCGCCAAACGCCGCTTCGATTTTCACCTGAAATCCGATGAAATCGTACTGATTGACGATTACGCCCATCATCCGGAAGAATTGGAAGCTTCGATTTCATCGGTCAGGAAACTGTATCCCAACCGGAAACTGACGGTTGTTTTCCAACCGCATCTCTATTCCCGCACACGCGATTTTTACAAAGCATTTGCGCAATCCCTCTCCCTGGCCGACGAAGTTATCCTCATCCCCATTTATCCGGCGCGGGAAGAACCGATTCCCGGCATTTCATCGGAGATGATTTTGGATTTGGTAACCGCTCCGCACAAAAAAACAGTCGCTTACAACGACCTGGTCGATTCGATAAACCGAAGCGATGTAGATGTGCTGTTAATGGCGGGGGCCGGCGATATTGAATTATTGGTCGAACCCGTAAAAAAGAAACTCAATGGTTAAGAAAATTATCCATATTCTGTTAGCAGCCTTGTTGTTGGTCTATCTGGCTTTTTCCGTTGCTTTCATCAATCCGAAAGCCGACGGAGAGAAAGACTGTAAAGGAGTGGACATCGAAGTGGCGGAAAACGCCGGGGCCTCCTATTTGAATCGCACGCAAGTGGAAGTTTTACTCGAAAGAACCGGTATCCAATTTACCGGCCGGAAAATAACTGAAATCAATACCGGCGCTATCGAAAGAACATTGAAAGAACATAAACTAATCAAAAAGGCCGAAGTGTATAAAACCATCGAAGGAACGATTAAGATACGGGTATATCAACGGACACCCATCTTGCGGGTGATGTCCGACAGAGGCAATTATTATATAGACGACGAAGGCCAACGGATGCCCGTGCCGCCCAACTACGCCGCTCATGTACCCTTAGCTACCGGCACCATCAACGATGAATACGCGAAAAAACAATTGTACGGCTTCGCGGAATTTTTACGAAAAAATAAATCGTGGAACGATCAAATCGAGCAAATCCACGTATTGCCGAATTTAGATGTCGAATTAACGCCCCGCAAGGGAAATCATACAATCGTATTGGGAAAAATCGAAAATTACAGGGAAAACCTCGATAAATTGGCGCTTTTTTACCATAAAGGATTGAATAAAGTAGGATGGAATAAATATTCGCGAATCAACTTGAAATACAAAAACCAGGTGGTTTGCACTAAAAGGGAATAGATGATGGAATACATTGCAGTTTTAGACTTGGGATCGTCCAAGATGCTTGCCATGGTAGCAAGTAAAGACGACCGGCAAAGCATTTTGGCGATGGAGCAAATCGACTCGGGCGATAGCATTCGCCGAGGGTTGATTTACAGAACAACGGAAGCCGCCTCGAAAATCGCCGAACTCATTCGTCGCCTGAACAAGAAATTGGATCAGGCGAATTTACCGCCTTTGAAACAGATATATATCGGTATCGGTGGACAAGGCTTGCACACGAAAACGCATTCGGTACAAACAACATTCGAGGAGAGTCGCATGGTAGACGACCAACTACTGGATTCACTCCGCGATAGATGTCAAAACGAAAAAAACGGAACATTTGAGTTAATTGAAAATATTTCGCCCGAATATTATGTAGACGGTCAGCAGGAACTCCATCCTCAAGGCGTCCGGTGCGACCAATTGGAAGCGCGCTTTCAACTGATTTTAGGCCATTTTTTTCCATTCAGAACCGAAGTGGAAGAAGCCTTGAAAAAAGAAAACGTGGATATCATCGACACATTGGTTTCGCCCATAGCCACCGCCGAACAGGTATTAACCCTGCGGGAAAAAGAACGCGGTTGCGCTTTGGTCGAATGGGGCGCCGGCATTACCTATCTTTCCGTTTACAAAGAGGGCCTGTTACGCCATTTAATCGCTATCCCTTTGGGTGGCCATACGATTACTAAAGATATTTGCAATTTAGATAAAACGGAAGTCGAAGCCGAATCGTTGAAAATCAATGAAGGCAGCGCTTGGGTCGATGACGAAACCAACGAACTCAATACTGTTATCGAAGCGCGCGCCGATGAAATCGTTGTAAATATCCTTCGGCAAATCGAAATTTCCGGTTACGGAAAAGTATTAAATGCCGGTATCATCCTTACCGGCGGCGCTTCCCGTTTAACCGGTTTAGATAAATTACTGGAACAACAGACCGATAAATCCGTTCGCTGGGTAGAAGAAAATCCCGAACAATCTTGCGCCCGCGGTATGTTACAATTAGGGAATGAAAATTGTGCGAAAGAAATGCCCAAGGTCAATAATCCGGCTACCAAAACGGGAACTTTGTTTGGTGAAGAAGATATTGAAACCAAACAATCGCACGAAATCAAGAAAGAAAAAGGGTTGTTAAACAAGTTGAAAAAGAAAGTAGGCGAAGCAACCGTAACAGCAACAAAAGGACTTTTTGATTAATAAAGAAATACAGATATGGAAGATGTTTTAACAGGATTTGATATTCCGAGGGAACAAGCCGCTATTATAAAAGTAATCGGAGTGGGCGGCGGCGGCGGCAATGCCGTTACTCACATGTATAAAGAAGGCATTCAAAATGTAACCTTCGCCTTGTGCAATACCGACAATCAGGCGTTGATTAAAAGCGGCGTTCCGGTGATTGTACAACTCGGCAAGGAAACGACGAAAGGGTTAGGCTCCGGAAATAAACCGCATATCGCCAAACAAGCAGCCGAAGAAAGCGCCGAAGATATCCGGAAATTATTGAGCGACAGAACACAAATGGTATTTATCACCGCCGGAATGGGTGGTGGAACAGGCACCGGCGCTGCTCCGGTAATAGCCAAAATCGCCAAAGATATGGATATTCTCACGGTGGGAATTGTTACCATTCCTTTCCTGTTTGAAGGAGAAGATAAAATATTGCAGGCTTTGCGGGGCGTGGAAGAAATCCGCAAAAACGTGGATGCACTACTCGTCATCAACAACCAGCGGTTGATTGAGATGTATGGCAATCTGAATATCATCGAGGCTTTTGCCAAAGCGGACAGCACATTGAGTACCGCCGCCCGAAGCATTGCCGAAATCATCACAATTCCCGGTATTATCAACGTCGATTTTGCCGATGTCAATACCACATTGAAAGACGGAGGAGTAGCCATTATGAACAGTGGTTACGGACAAGGGAAAGGCCGGGTTTCACAAGCGTTCGACGAAGCGCTCAATTCGCCTTTGCTAAACAACAACAAAGTATTCAATGCCAAAAAAATTCTGTTCAATATTTATTTTTCTCCCGATAAACCTTTGGAAGGAATCGAAATGAATGAAATCACCGATTTCATGGGAAAATTCAAAATCCGTGAAATCAAATTGATTTGGGGAACGGCCATCGATGATACGCTCAAAAACGACGAAATGAAAGTAACTGTGCTTGCCGCCGGATTCGGAGTAGAGAATATCGACCCGCGGATGGAAAACGTATTGAAAGAACAAAACGTAAAAACGGCCGAGAAAATGCGTGAACGCGAAGAAGAAGAAGCAAAAATGGCCAAATTAATCGACGAATATTACGGACGAGGTGCAGCCAAGGGGTTGGGAAGAAATACAAAACCCAAGCTCTTTATTTTCCAATCGGCCGAACAAATGGACGACGACGAAATTATTGCCGCCGTAATTACCCACCCGGCTTACAAGCGCGATTCTAAAACAATGCTCGATATTGCAAGGAAAGCAGAAAATGCAGTGAACCGTGTAACTCACAAAATATAAACCCTTTAAATAATAAATGAATATGAATTTATTTGATACCGTAAGCAACGACATTAAGACCGCAATGCTCGCCAAAGACAAAATCCGTTTGGAAGCGTTGCGCGGCGCAAAAAAAGAATTTCTGGAAGCGAAAACCGCTAAAGGCGCCGATGGCGATTTATCCGATGAAATGGCCATAAAAATCCTGCAAAAGATGGTAAAACAACGCAAAGACAGTGCAACGATTTACGCCGAACAAAATCGTCCGGAATTGGCCGAAAAAGAATTAGCCGAAGTCGCCGTACTCGAAGAATATCTGCCCAAACAACTCTCGCCCGAAGCATTGGAAGCTCATCTCAAAACGATTATTGCCCAAGTGGGCGCTACTTCCGTACAAGAGATAGGCAAAGTAATGGGCGTAGCCACCAAAGCGCTGGCCGGAAAAGCCGAAGGCCGGTTGATCTCGGAAACGGTAAAGCGTTTGCTGGGGAGTAATGGCTGAACAGGAAAAGCGTTTTTAGATTGTTTTATTTGCACATCCTTGGAAAACCGAGGTTTTTCATCTAATTTTGCCCTATATTTAGCATTCACAATGTACAAGATAAGTAAAAATTTTTCGTTCTCCGCTTCGCATCAATTGAATCAACTGGATAAAGATCATCCTTGCGCACGGATGCACGGGCATAATTATGCGGTGGGCTTTCATCTGAAATCAGAAACATTGGACGCTTACGGATTCGTAAAAGATTATAAATCGCTGCATTCCGTACAGCAATTTATCGACGATAACCTCGACCACAGGCATTTAAACGATGTGATACCGGAACATCCCACATCGGAAAACATCGCACGTTTCCTCTACAACCGTTTTAAACCGGAAATCCCCGAATTGTATGCGGTAGAAGTGTGCGAAACGCCTCAAACTTCCTGTGTTTATGAACCTTAATGTCAATGAAATATTCTATTCCTTGCAAGGCGAAGGTGGTCGGCAGGGCGAAGCGTCCATCTTTATCCGGTTGAGCAACTGTAATTTGAAGTGTGATTTCTGCGATACCGATTACAGCGAAGGAAAAGAAATGAATCCCGAACAAATCCTGGAAGCCATCAAGCTCTTTCCTTGTCAATGGATTGTCTGGACAGGCGGTGAACCTGCCCTGCAACTGACCGGCGAAATCCTGCTGTTCTTCAAAAAACAAGGGTATCTGCAAGCCATCGAAAGCAATGGACACAGGCAGTTACCGGATTTACTTGACTATATAGCCATCAGCCCGAAAGGACTGCATACGGAATACGCCCGAAAAATCAATCCCGAAGTCGATGAAGTGCGTTTGCCGGTGAAGAAAGACATGAAAATACCGCCCATCGAAACCTTTCCGATGGCTAAACATTATTTTCTAAGTCCGGTTTTCTCTACAGACGAGCAGTCGACCCATACAAATATCCGGTATTGCGTAAATTACATCAAAAACCACCCCGAATGGCGGTTGAGCGTTCAAATGCACAAATTAATTGGAATTGCCTGATGGAACGTTTTGAAGTAAATATCTTGGGTTGCGGTTCGGCATTGCCTACTACACGGCATCTTTTGAGTTCGCAGGTAGTTCATTTTCGGAACAAACTTTCCATGATCGATTGCGGGGAAGGCACACAGTTGCAGTTCCGCGCCATGAAATTGAATTTTCAACGACTGAACCATATTTTTATTTCCCACTTGCACGGCGATCATTGCTTTGGTTTGCCCGGATTGATTTCTACCTTGGGGATGTTGGGTCGTACTGCCGATTTGCATATTTATGCACAATCCGAGGCTTCAAAGATTTTCCAACCGGTGCTGGATTATTTTTGCCGGAACTTGTCGTACAATGTGGTGTTCCATTCTTTCGACCCATCGCAATGCGAAGCAATTTATGACGACCGGACGCTGACGGTTTCCACCATCCCGTTGCGCCACCGCGTTCCCTGTGCCGGATTCCTGTTTGAAGAAAAACCGAAAAATCCTTCTATTATCCGGGAAATGATCGATTTTTATCAGGTGCCGGTCAGCCGCATCAACGCCATTAAAAACGGAGCGGATTTTGTTACGCCCGAAGGCCGGATCATTCCCCATACGGTATTGACCCGTCCGGCCAAACCGCCTCACAAATACGCTTATTGTTCGGATACGGCTTATTTTGAAAAAATCATTCCCCTCATTGAGGGTGTAACTGTTTTATATCACGAAGCCACGTATGCCGAAGAAGACTGTATTTGCGCCAGGGAATATTTCCATTCGTCGGCGCGGCAAGCGGCGACGATCGCACGTGCGGCCGGTGTCGGACAATTGGTTTTAGGCCACTTTTCGGCGCGTTATCCCGACGAAACGATACTGTTGACCGAAGCCCGGGAAATTTTCCCCCATACGATTTTGGCTAACGAACGAATGTTAATAAATATTGATGTTTAAGTTTTTTAAGAAATGTATGTTTTGTATTTCTAAAATAATCGTTTATCTTTGTCGTCATATTCATCAAATTTAATTTATAAAAGCATGAAAAAAGTTCTGTTACCCCTGTTTATGACGGTTGTTTTCGCAATAGCCGTTAGCGCTCAGGATACGAAAAAAGAATCGCCTGAAGCAACCAAGAAAGAATGTTGCAAAAAAGACAAAGCGGAAAAGAAAGAGAATTGTTGCGCCGGCAAGAAGGAAGCCAAAGAAAAATCGTGCTGCGATAAAAAAGAAAGTGCGGCAAAAAAGAAATCCTGCGGAAAGGAATAATTGGCGGAAGGAAATGGAGATAAAACCCGGACAATCACTAAGGTTGTCCGGGTTTTATTTCGTTAGGCACGTTCGTTAATTACAAAAATTATCCCAACTATTTTACAAACAAATAGTTGGGATTTTCGTATCTTTATGGAAAACCCCGAAAAAACGGTTTAGAGGCCAAAAACGGGGTAAT
>JAISYG010000057.1 GCA_031270075.1 Dysgonamonadaceae bacterium | reverse complement strand
TTAATGAAAAAAATATCCGGATTCTTTGCATTTCCAAAATAAAGTATTACTTTTGTCCCTGAATTAATTATAATACGTAATTCATGAATCGATTTTATTTTGCATATTCTTTCTTCTATTTTTACTTTAGTAAAGAGTAAGACAGGATTTTGTATGATAAAAACGGAAAACAGAAAATGCAAAAAATATAAAATCCTGTCGGAAACGGCGGGATTTTTTTTGAAATAGGAAAATCAAATGAAAACTGTTGCAATTCAAGGCGTCGAAGGCGCTTATCACGAGATGGCGGCGCGCGCCTATTTTCAGGAACAAGGGGAAGACGGAATTACCTTGTTGCCCTGTTCCCAATTCAAAGATGTAATTACCGTCGTGAAAAAAGACCCGAATGTAATAGGCATCATGGCCATTGAGAACACGATAGCCGGTAGCCTCCTGCAGAATCACGAACTTATCCGCGAAAGCGATTTAATGGTCATCGGAGAACAAAAACTCCATATCTCCCATAGCTTTGCGGCGCTTCCGGGTGAAACCATGGAAACGATTACCGAAGTCCGTTCGCACCCGATTGCTTTAATGCAGTGTGCCGAATTTCTGAATACCCTTCCACAGGTGAAAGTAGTTGAAAATGAAGATACTGCATTGAGTGCAAGACAAATAGCTGAAAACCAATCGAAAGGCCATGCTGCTATCTGCAGCCGTTACGCTGCCGAAATGTATGGCCTGCATGTATTGGGAGAAGGCATCGAAACCAACAAGCGGAATTTCACCCGCTTCCTTTTGTTAGCCAATCGCTGGTTAGCCGAAGAATTGATCCGTCCGGCAGATATCAGCAAAGCATCCATTGTCTTTACGTTGCCACATACCGAAGGCAGTTTGTCGAAAGTGCTGACCATCCTTTCTTTTTACGATATTAATTTAACGAAAATCCAATCGCTCCCGATTATCGGCCGCGAATGGGAATACCTGTTTTACGTCGATATCACGTTTTTGAACTTGTTGAAATACAAACAAGGCTTGGATGCCGTGCGTCCATTGACAAAAGATTTCAAAATTTTAGGGGAATATAAAGAACAAAAACAATGAAAACCATACAGCCCGCCAATCGCTTGCAAACTGTCAGCGAATACTATTTTTCCGGGAAACTGAAAGAAATAGCCGACATGAACGCCCGGGGACTGAATATCGTCAGTCTGGGTGTGGGCAGTCCGGATATGCCTCCCTCCGAAACGGCGATTGAAACCTTGTGCCAATCGGCACGCAAGCCGGATGTACACGGCTATCAACCTTATGTGGGTATTCCCGAACTCCGCCGCGCTTTCGCCGATTGGTATAAACAGTGGTACAACGTCGAGTTGAATCCCGATACGGAAATTCAACCCCTGATTGGTTCTAAAGAAGGCATTTTGCATATCTCGCTGGCCTTCCTCAATTCCGGCGACGGCGTTCTGGTTCCCAATCCGGGTTACCCGACTTACAGTTCGGTGAGCCGTTTGGCGGAAGCCCGGTTGATTTACTACGATTTGAAAGAAGAAAACAATTGGCAACCCGATTTTGAAGCGCTGGAACGATTGGATTTATCGAATGTGAAACTGATGTGGGTCAATTATCCGAATATGCCGACCGGCGCGCAGGCAAGCATAGAATTGTTTACAAAGTTAGTCGCTTTCGGCCGGAAACATGGCATCCTTATTTGTCACGACAATCCTTACAGTTTTATTTTGAACAATCGTCCTTTAAGCATTCTGGAAATTGAAGGCGCCAAAGAAATCTGCATCGAACTGAATTCACTGAGCAAATCGCAGAACATGCCGGGCTGGCGTATGGCGATGCTGGCCTCCAATCCGCAATTTGTAGAATGGATATTGAAGGTAAAGAGCAATGTCGATAGCGGACAGTTCAAACCGATGATGCTGGCCGCCGCTCAAGCCTTGCAAGCTCCTCCATCGTGGTACGACGAGATGAACCGGCTATACGGCAGCCGCCGGAAAGTAGCGGAAGAAATAATACGAGCCTTAGGCTGCACGTTCGACCCGAAACAATCCGGTTTGTTCTTGTGGGGGAAAATTCCCGACAGATACAAGAATAGCGGTGAATTGGCGGACGAAATCCTCTACCGGGCGAAAGTGTTTATCGTTCCGGGATTTATTTTCGGCAGCAACGGCGAACGCTACATCCGTATTTCGTTATGCTGTAGGAATGATCGGTTACAGGAAGCATTGGAACGAATAATTAAAACAACAAATACTAAAATATGGAATTAGAATCAATTTTACTGCCCGGTATTCCCGACCGGCGGCCGATGGTAATAGCCGGCCCCTGCAGTGCAGAAACCGAAGAACAGGTGCTAAACACCGCCCACGAGTTAGCCGGAAAAGGCATCCGCATTTATCGCGCCGGTATATGGAAACCCCGTACCAAACCCGGCGGCTTTGAAGGTGTGGGCGCACCGGGACTGCCCTGGCTGCAAAGGGTAAAAGAAGAAACCGGCATGTATACCGCCGTGGAAGTAGCTACGCGCAATCATGTGCTGGAATCCGTCCGGTACGGAATCGATATTTTATGGGTTGGCGCCCGCACTTCGGCCAATCCGTTTGCCGTGCAGGACGTAGCCGATGCGTTGAAAGAAACGGATTTTCAGGGAATCGTTCTGGTGAAAAATCCGGTGAATCCCGATTTAGAATTATGGATTGGCGCTCTGGAACGGATTAACAATGCCGGTATCCGGAAAATCGGCGCCATTCACCGCGGATTCAGTTCGTACGATAAAACACTTTATCGCAATTTGCCGCAATGGCATATTCCCATCGAATTGAAAAGGCGGATTCCGAACCTGCCTCTGATTTCCGATCCCAGCCATATCGGCGGCAAGCGGGAATTAATTGCGCCCCTGTCGCAACAAGCTATGGATTTGAATTACGACGGATTGATTATTGAATCTCATTGCTCACCCGATGCGGCATGGAGCGATAAGGACCAGCAGATTACACCCGATGTTTTGTCGTACATTCTCAATCTGTTGGTCATCCGCGACACCAAGCAGACTACGGAAAGCCTGACCGAACTGCGCCAACAAATCGACCTGCTGGACGACGAACTTTTGACGGTTCTGGCCAAACGGATGCGCATTTCCCGAGAAATCGGACAATACAAAAAGGAACACAATATGCCGGTGCTTCAAACCCGTCGTTACGACGAGATCCTGGATAAACGCCTTTCACAAGCCAAAGAGCTGGAAATGGGCGTTATTTTCACGAAAGAGGTACTGGAAGCTATTCACGAAGAATCGATCCGTCAACAAATTGAAATATTGAATCAAGCATGAGAATCCAAATATTAGGAGCCGGCAAAATGGGCGCTTTTTTCGCCGATGTATTGAGTTTTGAACACGAAGTCGCCATTTTCGACACCCATCCCGAACGCTTGCGGTTTACCTACAACTGCATCCGGATGAGCAATCCGTCCGAAATAGCGGATTTTCGTCCGGAAATCCTGATCAATGCGGCTACAGTGCAATATACCATCGATGCGTTCCGTCTGGCCTTGCCCTACGTGCCGGAATCCTGTATTATTTCCGATATTGCGTCCGTTAAAACCGGATTACAGTCTTTTTATGAAGAAACCGGCCGGCCGTTTGTTTCCACCCATCCCATGTTTGGGCCTACCTTTGCCAATTTGGGAAATCTTTCGTCAGAAAACGCCATAATTATCTCGGAATCGAATCATTTAGGCAAAGTGTTTTTCCGCGATTTATACAATTCGTTAAAACTGAATATTTTTGAATACTCGTTCCGGGAGCACGACGAAACGGTGGCTTATTCGTTGTCGATTCCATTTGCCTCGACCTTGGTATTTGCTTCGGTGATGAAATATCAAGAAGCGCCGGGAACCACTTTTAAAAAACACATGGCCATCGCCCGGGGCCTTTTGTCGGAAGACGATTATTTGCTGACGGAAATTCTGTTCAATCCGCATACGCCCGAGCAACTGGAATTGATACGCAAACAATTGGCATATTTACTTGCCATTATCGAATCGCGCGATTCGGCGGGGATGAAAGAATTTTTACAAGAAGTACGCAAAAAAATCGTTTGAATATTAAATTTTATTACCTTTGTGCGGAAAAATAAATTTCAAATAAAATAATAACTTTAAAAACTAATTGTATGGCACAGAAACAACAAAAGAATGTAGTGGCAATTATCGTGATGATCTTCCTTTTTGGGATGATATCATTTATTACCAATCTCGCTTCACCCATGGGTGATATCTTAAAAAATCAGTTTGAAGTAAAAAACTGGATAGGAACGCTTGGTGTGTTTGCCAACTTTATCGCTTATGCAGTGATGGGTTATCCTGCAGGCAATTTGCTTCAAAAACTCGGTTACAAAAAAACGGCGCTTATCGCTATAGCCGTTGGTTTTGCTGGTGTCGGCATTCAAACGCTGTCAGGTACCATTCATTCCGCTACGGCGATGTATGTCTATCTGTTAGGCGCTTTCGTAGCCGGCTTTTCTATGTGTTTGCTTAACACGGTGGTTAATCCGATGCTCAATTCGCTTGGTGGCGGTGGAAACAAAGGGAACCAGTTGATTCAAGTCGGCGGTTCGTTTAACTCGCTTTGCGGTACGGCTGTAATCGTTTTAACAGGTATTTTAATTCCGGAAGGAATTAAGAATGCACAAATCAGCGACGTTTTCCCATTGATGTATGCCGCATTGGCAATCTTTGCTTTCGCGTTTGTTGTGATTTTGTTGTCGGCTATTCCTGAAAAACAGAAAGAACAACAGCAAGCTTCGGCAGCGCCTTCGCAATACAGTGCATTATCATTCCGTCACTTTGTTTTAGGCGCTATTGGTATATTTGTATATGTAGGCGTAGAAGTAGGTGTTCCCAATTTATTGCAGAAATGGCTGCAAAATCCGGATTTAGGCATTTTGTTGCAATTAAGCGACAATAGTCCGATCAATGTAGAGGCAGCAGCAGCTTCTGTAGCAGCTACTTATTGGCTTATGATGTTGTTTGGCCGGCTTGTCGGAGCAGCCCTCGGAAGCAAGATATCGGCTAAATCCATGTTGGGCGTAGCCTCAGTTGTTGGTTTGATATTAACCGCAGCCGCCATATTCGCTCCAGCCGATGTGCCCGTTCAATTACCTGTTTTCAAAAATGATGCAAGCGGATTATTCGGCGTAGTAAGAGTGCCGGTGAATGCAGCTCTTTTGGTGCTGGTTGGTTTGTGCACCTCGGTCATGTGGGGAGGAATTTTCAATCTTGCCGTAGAAGGTTTGGGTAAATACACAGAAAAAGCTTCCGGTATTTTCATGGTGCTCGTTTGCGGTGGCGGTATCCTGCCTTTACTGCAAAATGCAGTTGTGGATTGGACAGGAGGTATTGGCTACCTAACCAGTTACTGGGTTGTCGTAGCCGGTTTAATTTATCTATTGTATTATTCACTGATAGGATCGAAAAATGTGAATAAAAATATTCCGGTATAATCATCGACGGATATAAAACGAAGGCAGGAGGAAAACGAAGTTGTTTTCTTCCTGCTTTTGTTTTCCGAATGCTCGCTAGGGTTATTCAATGTCAATTTGCAAACGATAGCTAATCCATCACAAAGTTAATCGACCATTACGCTGAATCGAAAAAAATAATTACTTTTGTGTCGGAAATACAAGTAAGATAATTTATTGAAATAAAATGAAACATTGGGGATGGTTTTTGGTTTTAAGTATGCTGTTTTGCGCATGTTCTCAAGAAAATCAAGTACGGCAAGTGATTGATTTTACGGAAGATTGGAGATTTATCTTGAGTGATACTTTAGTTGACTATTCTTCCGTAGATGTGGACGTTTCCGCTTGGCGAACGCTGAATGTACCACACGATTGGAGTATCGAATCCGATTTCTCGTCCGATTATCCGGCAACGCCCGGCGGTGGCGCTTTACCCGGTGGAGTAGGGTGGTACCGGAAAATATTTAAATTGGATAAATCGCTTGATAACAAGAAAATATACATCAATTTTGATGGTGTTTATCAATGCAGTGAAGTCTGGATAAACGGCCGATTATTAGGTTTTCGTCCCAATGGGTATATTTCGTTCCGTTACGATTTAACGCCTTATGTCCGGTTAGGCGAAGACAATGTAGTGGCTGTTCGGGTCGATAATTCCAAGCAACCCAATTCGCGCTGGTATTCCGGTTCCGGTATTTACCGCAATGTGCGTCTGGAAATAGCCAATCCCATTCATATTGATATGTGGGGCGTATCCATTATAACGCCGGAAATCAGCGAAAAAGAAGCTACCATTCGGGTTCAGACAAATGTACAAACCGGAAAAGATATTCCACAAATGCTTGAAATCCGGTATTTTATTAAAGATCCGTCCGGCAAAACAGTGTCGAAAATTAAGACGAAAGAAAAAACACAAGATATACAAGTGTCGAATCCCCGGCTTTGGTCGATTGATGCTCCGTATTTATATACGCTTGTTACACAGTTAGAAGTAGATGGTAGGGTAGTGGATGAATGTAAAACCCGGTTTGGCATCCGATCATTCGGGTTTGATACGGAAAAAGGGTTTATTTTAAATGGTAAACCGGTAAAAATTAACGGAGTATGCAATCATCATGATTTGGGATGTTTGGGTTCCGCCATCAATTACCGCGCCATTGAACGGCAGTTGCAAATCCTGAAAGATATGGGATGCAACGGCATCCGGTGTTCGCACAATCCGCCTTCACCCGAACTGCTGGATCTTTGCGATGAAATGGGCTTTATTGTGATGGACGAAGCTTTCGATATGTGGGCAATCGCAAAAACGAAATTCGATTATTCGCAGTATTTTCCCGAATGGTACGAAAAAGATTTGACAGATTTGATTTTACGCGATCGTAACCATCCATCCGTATTTATGTGGAGTATCGGCAACGAAATCATGGAACAATGGCAGCCCCAAGGCGATTCTTTGGCCGTCTTATTATCGAATATCGTACGGAAGTTAGACCCTACAAGACCGGTTGTTTCGGCCTGTAACGAGCCGTCGCTCTCGAATCCGTTTTTCCGTCCGGGCATTTTGGATTTGGTCGGATTGAATTATCATTTAGCCGATTACGAAAAAGTACATGCAGAATTTGCCGATAGACCGTTTATCGCATCCGAAACGGTTTCAGGATTAGCAAGCCGCGGTTTTTACGAAATGCCTTCGGACAGTATCCGCATTTGGCCATTGCGATGGGATATTCCCTTTTCGCAAACCGTTCAGCAATGTCCGGCTTATGATAATTGCCATGTGCCTTGGGGATGCACGCAGGAAGAATCGTGGAAATACATCAAGAAAGCGGATTTTGTTGCAGGACAATATATCTGGACGGGCTTCGATTACTTGGGCGAACCGACGCCATACAGCTGGCCGTCACGCAGTTCGTATTTCGGAATAATCGATTTGGCCGGTTTCCCGAAAGACATCTATTACATGTATCAGAGCGAATGGACGAGCAAGGATGTCTTACATGTTTTCCCGCATTGGAATTGGCAAGCCGGTGAACCAATAGACATCCTGGCTTATTACAACAATGCCGATGAAGTAGAATTGTTCCTCAACGACAAATCCTTAGGCATAAAAAAGAAAGAAAATGACGATTTGCACGTTTTCTGGCGCATTCCTTTTGAACCGGGAACCATCAAAGCCGTTTCCCGTAAAGCGGGGAAAGAAATACTCATCCGGGAAATGAAAACCGCCGGAGAACCCGTTTCCATTCGTTTAACGGCCGATAGAAATGAAATCAAAGCAACCGGTAAAGATTTATCGTATATCACGGTCGAAGTCTTGGACAAAGAGGAATGTATTGTTCCGATAGCTAACAATTTTATCCGGTTTTCCGTAGAAGGTTCCGGTGTTATCGTTGGTACGGATAACGGCGACCCGACCGATTCTAATTCGTTGAAAAAACCGGAACGGAATTTATTTAACGGAAAATGTATCGTGGTTGTTCAAGGAACGAAATCCCCGGGTGATATTCAGATAACAGCCAGTTCAGGCGGCTTGAGAAATGGGATTTTGGTGGTGAGAAATCGGTAATGTCCTTTTCGATATAATAACTATTATGTTAAGTAAGATTACTCGAATGTAATGGCAAAAACAAAAACAGCCTTTCTCTGCTCGCAATGCGGCAACGACTCCCCCAAATGGTTAGGCAAATGCCCCATTTGCGGTGAATGGAATACGTATGTGGAAGAAACAATCACAAAAAGCAATTCGTCTTTACCGGAATTATCCAACTTTGAAACCAAACAATCGAAGCCATTGCAGTTAAAAAATATTCCGACAGATAATGAAGTCCGGATGAACATGAACGACCAGGAACTGAATCGTGTTTTGGGCGGTGGTTTAGTTCCCGGTTCTTTGGTATTGATTGGCGGCGAACCGGGTATTGGAAAATCAACTCTTGTTTTACAAACCGTTCTTAAATTACATGATTACAAGGTTTTATATATTTCAGGAGAAGAAAGCGCTAAACAGTTGAAGTTACGGGCCGAACGCATTGGAATCGATAACGACAATCTTTTCATTGTCTGTGAAACCAATCTTGAACAGATTTTTACGCATATCAATAATATTCAACCCCGTTTATTGATCGTCGATTCCATTCAAACTATTTATACAGAGAGAATTGAATCAAGTCATGGAAGTATTACCCAGGTCAGGGAAAATGCCGCTTCCTTTTTGAAATTTGCCAAGGAAACCGGAATCCCCACTCTACTTATCGGCCATATCAACAAGGAAGGCAACATTGCCGGTCCCAAAGTGTTGGAACATATTGTAGATACGGTTCTGCAATTTGAAGGCGACCAACATTATATGTACCGCATTTTACGAAACATTAAAAATCGTTTCGGAAGCACTTCTGAAATAGGAATTTACGAAATGCGTCAAAACGGTTTACGCGAAGTCAATAACCCATCGGAATTGTTGTTGACGCAAAATCATGAAGGTTTAAGTGGCGTGGCTATATCTGCTGCTATTGAAGGAATTAGACCTTTTCTAATTGAAACGCAAGCGTTGGTAAGTACAGCGGCTTACGGCACACCGCAACGAAGCGCAACGGGTTTCGATATCCGCCGGATGAATATGTTACTGGCTGTACTGGAAAAACGGGTCGGCTTTAAATTAGGACAAAAAGACGTGTTTTTGAATATCGCCGGTGGATTACGGGTAAACGACCCCGCAATGGATTTGGCGGTAATCGCAGCTATCTTGTCTTCTAATTTGGATGTAGCTGTTGAACAGGAAATCTGTATGTGTGGCGAAGTGGGATTATCGGGTGAAATTCGGCCTGTAAACCGTATTGAACAACGGATTTTAGAAGCTGAAAAGTTGGGATTCAATACCATTCTAATTCCGCAAAACAATCTTAAGGGATTCGATACAAAGAAATTACAAATTCAAATTAAAGCTGTAAAGAAAGTAGAAGAAGCTTTCCGAGAGTTGTTTGGATAGATTAGGCAATTAATCCTCCAACCAATTCCCGTACAGAACAAACTCCCTGTCTGTCTAAATATTCATTGATTCCTTCTACTACTTTGACAGGAATTGCCGGGTCAATAAAATTATAAGTCCCTATTTGAATAGCAGTTGCACCTGCCAATATAAACTCAATTGCATCTTTCCAATTCGATATACCGCCTAATCCGATAATAGGAATTTTTACGGCTTTGTATGTTTGATACACCATTCGCAAGGCAACCGGTTTGATGCACGGTCCGGACAATCCGCCGGTAATAGTCGATAAAATCGGTTTCCGGCGTTCGGCATCAATGGCCATACCTAATAAAGTATTGATTAAAGAAATTGCGTCGGCACCCTCTGCTTCAACAACTTGTGCTATCTCTGTAATATCCGTTACATTGGGTGATAACTTAACAATCAAGGTTTTATGATAGACTTTCCGCACAGCCCGCACTACTTCGGAAGCAGCGGAACAGTTGGTGCCGAAAGCCATACCGCCTTGCTTTACATTGGGACAGGATATATTCAGTTCGATAGCCGGAATTTTATCCAATGCATCGATTTTTTCCGTACATGCCACATAATCTTCGACTGTCGAACCACTGACATTGACCATTATGTTGGTGTCTATCTCCTTGATTTCAGGGTAAATATCGGATATAAAGTAATCTACTCCTTTATTCTGCAAACCAACAGCGTTCAACATGCCCGAAGGGGTTTCCACCATGCGTGGATAATCGTTTCCTTCGCGGGGATGCAATGTGGTTCCTTTCACAAAGATGCCGCCCATACGCGCCAAATCCATAAAATCAGCGTATTCTAATCCGTAACCAAATGTACCGGAAGCCGTTAACACCGGATTCTTCAACTCCAGCTTTCCTATATGAATACTTAAATCTGCCATTCCAATTCATTAATATTAAATACAGGCCCTTTCGTGCATACGCAGGTATTTCCATAAATAGTATGTTCCACACAGCAGAGGCAGGCTCCTATTCCGCAAGCCATTCGATTTTCCAGCGAAACTTCGCAGGGAATGCCGTTTTCCCGCGCATATCGAGCCACGGAAAGCATCATCAAGTTCGGCCCACAAGTATAAATAAAATCGGCATCCTTTTTGCGTAACAGAGAATGATCGACTACATATCCTTTTTCGCCTGAACGACCGTTTTCCGTCGTCGTATATACCGTTCCCAACTTATTAAATTCTTCCAATTGGAGTAAATCTCTTTCGCTACGTGCTCCAATCAGAAAAGTAGGCGTAAATCCTCTTTCTCTGAGGAAAGCTCCTAAATACAATAAAGGAGCAGAACCTATACCGCCACCGATTAACAACAATTTTTTGCTTTTTTTCGATGGATCAGGTATTGAAAATCCATTTCCCAACGGATAAATCAAATTAAGACTGTCATCCGGTTGTAAGCAAGATAAATAACGTGTCCCTGTTCCGACAATTTGTATCAATAAATACAGTTCCCTTTCCTTTTCGTCCACATAATGAACCGAGATTGGCCGACGTAGAAACGCTTTTTCTGAATTATCAATCTTTACCTGAACAAATTGTCCGGGTAAAAATTCAGGAAACGGTTCATCTTCCAATGTCAGTTTCAATAGACAATAATTTTGATTGAAAGTAATGTTCTCTTTCACTTTCCAATTTGCAATTCGCTTTTTCATCATTCAAGTATATTGATACGATGATACAAAATTAACGTAAAAGTCAGATAATACAAAGATTTTTTCGGAAAGAATGATTATTCTTCCGGTTTTAACGTAACATAAGTCTTGTTCTTGAAAAAAATTACTATTTTGTCGATATTTTCAGATAAGGATAATTCCTGCATAATTGGTTGTTTTACTGCAACTTTAATGTCATTTTCTTCAGTCTTATCCTCAATTTCCATCCGATTTTCGGGAATAGTCGGAGGTGTGGGTAGTTTTATCGCTTTCTCGAGAAATAAATCCGGTTGAACAAATGTGCGCTGACCTTTATACATCGGTCCTGTACCCATTAATAACCATTCGACGTTGATATCCGGAAATGTCGACAGAATTTTGGTTATCACATCTGTACTGGGTGTTTGGTTGACTTTGCCTTTTCCTTCGACTTCCCGACCATTAATGATATGATTGATAGTTGCAGGATTAATCTTCGTTTCGGTTGCAAATGAAGATAATGTCAGTTTTTTATCTGTGATGAGTTGTTTTATCCGTTCTATCATGTTTTTACGATTATTTTTATTCGGTTACAAATGTAATTATAAATTATTACAAATACAAAATTATTTTTGTAAACGTGTGATTTACGATTGTAGTAAATGTCGTAAATACAATAGTATAAGATTCTTGTTTATGTTTATTTCATTAGTTATAATTTACTTTAAATATATCATATAAGATGTTGATTTTAATGTAAATAATCACTATTACAATTAACTATTCATGTGTTTTTACATTTGTGTTTCCTGTTTATTGGTAATTATTAAACCAAAAATACAAATAACGATATTATCGCATTGGTTTTTAATGATTTAAATTAAAATAATATTAATTGAGTACAGTTTCTGTTACGGTATTACAAAAGGAAAAAATATCACCCTCTCTCCTACCCTTTCCTGTATTTATGTATTTACAAATAGATACCCATTGAATTACATGTGTAAATATATTTGTTTGTTTTTCAATTCAGCTTATATTACAGATGTAAAACATAGTTGTAAATCGGATTAATAGTAACTATATATTTTATTTGGGAAAACCGGGTTTTTCATGTAATTTTGTCGCTCAAGTACAAATGAATTGTATGAAAAACACAACAAATAATACATGTATTGCTCTGCGTCTGCAGGCGGAGAATATCCGGAAACGGGTGATTGAAATTATTTATGCCGCTAAGGCCGGCCATACAGGAGGATCGCTTTCCTCTATTGAGCTTCAAACTGTGCTGTTCTTTGCTGTTCTGAATATTGATCCGTACAATCCAGGCAAAGCCGGTCGCGACCGCTATATATTAAGCAAAGGCCACAGCATAGAAGCGTTGTACGCCACACTGGAAGCGCGCGGCTTCCTCTCCCGGCAGATAACGGACAGCTACGGGCAGTACCTTTCGCCGCTGTCGGGACATCCCACTAAAAAAGTCCCGGGTGTAGAATTGAACAGCGGCGCGCTGGGGCACGGATTGTCGGTCGGCGCTGGTATGTCCATCGCTCATAAAATGGATGGCGCGTCCGCCAAAACTTTCGTCCTGATGGGCGACGGCGAACAGGGCGAAGGTTCCATCTACGAAGCCGCCATGGCCGCCTCCTATTACCGGTTGGATAACTTGGTTGCTATTATCGACCGCAACCAATTGCAAATAAGCGGCCGCACCGAAGACGTGATGGCGATAGAACCTCTGCGCCAACGCTGGGAAGCCTTTGGTTGGGAAGTCTTTGAAGCCGACGGTCACTGTATGGAAGCCCTGCTCGCTGTTTTCCGGCAAATGGACTATGGAAACCAGAAGCCCAAGCTCCTTATAGCCCATACCCGGAAGGGAAATGGCGTTTCGTATATGGAAAATGTAGTCCGGTGGCATCACGGTGTGCCGGACAAAGAACAATATCAACAGGCGCTCCGCGAAATTGACGCGCGCATCGCCCAAATATCCCTGAACACATGAGCGCATCCGCTACAAACACCCTCCCCTGCCGGAAAGCCTTCACCGACACCCTGCTCGAACGGGCGAAAATCGATCGCAACATCGTGGTTGTTACCAGCGATGCCCGCGGCTCGGTTACACTCGATGCTTTTGCCCGCGAACTTCCCCGGCAGTTCGTAGAAGTCGGCATTGCTGAGCAAAACGCCGTAGGCATTGGCGCCGGACTGGCTTCGGCCGGCAAAAAAGTTTTCGTCTGTGGCCCGGCCTGCTTCTACGTCGCCCGCTGCCTTGAACAGGTGAAGGTCGATGTGGCTTACTCCGCCAATCCCGTGAAAATACTGGGCGTGAGCGGCGGCGTCAGTTACGGCGCACTGGGCGCCACGCACCACAGTTTGCACGACATAGCCGTTTTGCGCACTTTTCCCGGCATGCACATTGTGCTGCCGTCCGACATCTACCAAACACGCGCCCTGGTTCATGCTTTGATTGATTATTCTCATCCGGTCTATGTTCGCGTCGGCCGCAACGCCGTGCCAACCGTTTACGACGAAACCGTTCCGGATTTCCAAATAGGCAAAGCCCGGATACTGCAAGACGGCGACGACCTCACACTTATCGGCTGCGGCGAAACCGTTTACCACTGCTTGGTGGCCGCACAGCGCCTCCGGCAGCGGGGCATCGGCGCGCGTGTAATCGACATGCACACCCTTAAGCCCTTTGACCACGAAGCCGTAGAACAAGCTGCCCGCAAAACCGGGAAAATTATCACAGTGGAAGAACACAGTATCTACGGTGGCCTGGGAGCCTCGGTGGCAGAAACGGTTTCCCAGACCTACCCCGTGCCGGTCAGGATAATTGGCATCCCTGACGAGAATGTTATTAACGGTTCCCCGCTGGAAATTTTCCGTCATTACGGACTCGACAGCGAGGGCATTTATCAAACCGCCCTTCACTTTTAAGATCGCTATGCAATACACCATCGCCATCGACCAGAGTACGTCGGCCACCAAGGCCCTCCTGTTCGCCGCCGACGCCCGGCTGGTGCACCACACAGCCGTTGGACACCGGCAATACTACCCGCAGCCCGGCTGGGTGGAACACGACCCGGAGGAAATACTTCAGAACACCCGCACTGCCATCCGGAGGCTATTGGACGAAAGCGGCGTTGCATCCTCCGCTATCCAATCGCTCGCCATCACCAACCAGCGCGAAACCGTAGTGGCATGGAACAAAACTACCGGCAAACCCGTATACAATGCCGTAGTCTGGCAGTGCAACCGCGGAGCCTCTCGTTGCGAACAACTGATTGCGCAAGGACATGCGGCCCTCATCCGTGAAAAAACCGGACTGATCATCAATCCCTATTTTTCCGCCAGCGGCCTCCAATGGATTTTAGATAATGTGAACGAAGCCATCCGGTGCGCCACAAAAGACAATCTTCTGATAGGAACAATGGATACCTGGCTGATTTGGCATCTTACCGGCGGCAAAGTACACGCCACCGACTACACCAATGCTTCTCGCACGCTCCTCTTCAATATACACACCCTGGATTGGGATGACGAGTTGTTGGCATTGTTTTCCATCCGGCGCTCTATGCTTCCCCAAGTGCTGCCCTGCGATGCGGTTTTCGGCACGACCAGCGTCTATGGCTTGCTTCCCGAAGTACCGATAGCCGGGGTCATGGGCGATTCGCACGGTGCACTGGCCGGTCAATGTTGCTTTCAGCCCGGTATGGGGAAAGTTACTTACGGCACCGGCTCGTCCATTATGGTCAATATTGGAGAAAAAGCGCTGCCTGCGCCCGGTGGTCTGGTTACCTCTGTTGGTTTTTCGGCAACAGGCAAGACCTGGTATGCATTTGAAGGCAACATTCATTGCACCGGCGCCACCATCCAGTGGCTGGCGGAAGAAGCCGGATTGATTGCCTCGGCCGACGAATCCGAACCCTTGGCCGTTTCTGTGTGCGACAATGGAGGTGTATATCTCGTCCCCGCATTCGCCGGCTTGGGAGCGCCTTGGTGGGATGCCGACGCCCGGGCACTGCTGTGTGGCATGAGCCGTGGAACGACTAAAGCACACATAGTGCGCGCCGCCTTAGAGTCCATCGCCTACCAGATCAAAGACCTGATGGATTTGATCACTGCAGAATCGGGCATCGTCCTGAAAGCCTTGCGTGTAGACGGTGGCCCGGTCAAAAACCGCTTCCTTATGCAATTTCAGGCCGGTATGCTGCAAACGCCCATCCACCGGAGCGCGGTGGAGGAAGCTTCCGCCTTGGGTGCAATCGTTATGAACAGACTGGCGCTCAATCAATTGGATTCGCTTGAAACCATTGCCTGCCAGCGAAAAAACGATGAAACAATCCTACCGGCTATGTCGCCGGAACAGGCGGAAAGCCTGTACCGCGGGTGGCGGAAAGCTGTGGAAAGAACGCTATTGAAATAAACAACAATATCAATTTAATATCAGAAAAACAGTATGGCTTACAAGAAGAAACTAACATTTGGGGTGATTATCGGAACGCGCAGTTATTTCAACTCGGCGCTAGCCGGTGATGTGCGCACTACTTTATTAAAGGTGCTAACGGAACAGGGATACGATTACGTGATTTTGGACGGAGCAGACACCCCCACGCAAGGCAGCGTCGAAACACGTGAAGACGGCATACGGTGCGCAAAACTCTTCCGTTCTCACCGCGACCGAATTGACGGCATCATTGTTTCCCTTCCTAATTTCGGCTTCGAGATCGGCATTATCAACGCCATCAGCCTTTCCGAACTGAATGTACCGGTGCTGGTGCAGGCTTGCGATGACGAGAACGACAAGGTGGATTTAGACAGTCGCCGCGACGCCTTCTGCGGAAAACTCTCGGTTTGCAACAATTTGTATCAATACGGAATACCCTTTACGGATACCGCTTTGCATACCTATTCCATCCACAGTCAGTGGCTGATAGACGATTTGAACTACTTCGCCGCCATTTGCCGCACAGTGAATGGCTTGAAACATGCCCGCATCGGCGCCATCGGCGCCCGGCCCGCCGGATTCCAAACCGTTCGCGCCAGCGAAAAAATCCTGCAAGCTTCCGGCATCACCGTTGTTCCGGTCGATTTATCGGAAATCCTGGGCGTCGCACGAAAAATCGACGACCATGCGTCCGGCTTGAAAGAAAAAATAGAAAGCATCCGCGCCTACGCCCACATTCCCGAAGGATACGAAGCCAAACTCCTGTTGCAGGCAAAGTTCGGCCTGGCGGTGGAAGACTGGATTGCCGGAAACGAAATCGATGCTACCGCCATCCAGTGCTGGGATTCGCTGGAACAAAACTACGGCTGCGCTGCATGCGTTACCATGAGTATGCTAAGCGAACGCCTGATGCCGAGCGCCTGCGAAGTGGATATTGCCGGCGCCGTTTCGATGTACGCCCTGACGCTGGCTTCGGGTCAACCTTCGGCCCTACTCGACTGGAATAATAATTTTGCCGAAGACCGGAACAAATGTGTTTGTACACACTGCGGAAATTTCCCGAAAAGCTTCGTCCGCAACAATTTGGAACTCGGAACGTTGGGTGTACTGGGACGTACGCTGGGCAAAGTGAATACCTTCGGCGCCGTAAAAGGTAAAGTAAGCGAAGGCCCGTTCACTTTTTTCCGCATTTCGACTGATGACAATTACGGTGTAATCAAATCTTATCTTGGTAAGGGGCAAATCACCAACGACCCTTACGGAATGGACGGTTGCATCGCCGTAACCCAGGTCGACAATCTGCAGAAACTGATGAAATACATGTGTAAGAATGGTTTTGAGCATCACGTAGCCATGTGCCGAACCGATGTAGCCGGTATTTTGCAGGAAGCCATCGACAGTTATCTCGGATGGGAACTCTACCGGCACGAATAAGCTTACTTGTAGGTAACCGTTTGTTAGTTGTACTCGCTCGGATTAACCCCAAACTGTTTTTTAAAACTCGCCGAAAAATGCGGCAAAGTACTGAATCCGGTAATGTAAGCGATTTCGGAGATATTGAGTTTTCCTTCGCGCAATAATTCCGCCGCACGATTCAGTTTATACGTTTTGAAAAACACATTGGGATTATTGCCCGTCAATCCTTTGATTTTGTAATACAGTTTGGTGCGGGAAACCTTCAGTACTTCCGTCATGCGGGTAATATTCAACTCTGAATTGGACAACTCGGCTTCCATGAGTTGGTAAAGTTCCGTCATGAACGCATTGTCCTGCGGCGAAAGAATGTTTTTTTCAATCGTATCCGTTTTGGTTTCACGCCTCAACAGGTTGCGCACATTTTCGCGGTTTTTCAACTGTGATTTTATCAACGCCAGCAAATAGGCCGGGTCGAAAGGCTTGGTAACGTAAGCGTCGGCGCCGGTATTCAGCCCTTCCACCTGGTTTTCGACGGTGGTTTTCGCCGTTACCAACACAACCGGAATGTGACACAACTGCAAATCATCTTTAATCATCCGGCAAAAATCATATCCGTTGACGTCCGGCATGATGACGTCGCTCAAAACCAGGTCGGGTGCTTCTTCTTTCATCTGTTTCAGCGCATGACCGGCATTAAAGCAGGCCATTACTTTGTAATGCGGCGACAACAGGGTTTTCAAATAGTGGACTATTTCGGTGTCATCATCCACTACCAGAATCTTATGCTGTTCGGTTTCCTTTTTTTCGTTCGGCGCTCCCCTGTATTGCGCTTCCGTTTGTATGGGAAAAATGTATTGCTGTTCTTCATTGCCGGGATCTTTTTCTTCCGAAGTGTAAGCATTGTCATCTACCGGCAGCAAGACCATAAATACTGCGCCGCACTCTTCACCATTGCAGGCTTTGATATAGCCGTGATGCAGTTCCGCCAGGCGTTTTGCATAATAAAGCCCGATGCCCGTTCCCCAGTTGTAAGCGCCTTTATCCTGATCTATCTGGTAATAGCGTTCAAATATTTTATCCAGTTTATCTTCGGGAATGCCTTTTCCGGTATCGGAAACCGTCAGCTTAACATATTGTGAGTAAAGCGCTGTTTCCTGCAGGGTGAAAAGCGTCAGGACTTCTTCGCGGCGAATGACGTCGAACGATAAAGTCATTTTCCCACCCGACTGCGTATATTTCAGCGCATTCGAGAGGAGATTGCCCACAATCTTGTCTAATTTGTCGATGTCGAGCAACATCGTGAAAGAATCTTCCAGTCCGTAAGTAATCAGGCTGATCTGTTTGTTGTTGGCATTCAAACGGAAAATATCAATCAACCGGTTCAATTCGGAAATAATATCGGTGCGTTTCACTTTCAGTTTGAGTGCATCGTTTTCTAACCTATTGAAGTCCATCAACTGATTGACCAGCTTCAACATCCGGCTTACGCTTCGTTGAACGATATAGAGCAGCTTTTTGTTGTCGCCCGTAATGGTTTTATCTTCACAAAGCTGCATAACCGGGCCGGCAATCATCGTCAATGGCGTCCGGAATTCGTGTGAAATATTAGCAAAAAAGCTCATATTCATCTTATTGACCATTTTTTCCTGTTCCTGTTCTCGCTTGATTAGTAAAGCGTTTTCTTGATCTTTTTTCATTTTCAGCGACAGGCGAACCACGAAAAAAATCAACCAAACGCCCAGCAGGCAATAGATGCAGTAAGCCCACCCGGTTTGCATGGGTGCCGGCGAAATCCTGATCGGAATGGTGTTTTCGACTTTAACCGGCGAATGGTCCTTATCGGTAATTTTTACTTTGAATGTGTAATTTCCGGCCGGCAAGTTGGAATAATAAGCTTCGCGGTTGTTGCCCGCATCAATCCAAATCTTGTCGAAACCTTCCAGCATATAATAATAACGCACCCGTTCGTATTCGCAATAATCCAGAGCCGTAAACGAAATACTAAAACTGTTTTCGTTGTGTTTCAGTCGGATAGTCGGATTATACGAAAGATGTTTATCAATGCAACGGCTTTGATACGGGAGAACAGGCTGATTGTGTATCTTCAACTCTTCAAACAAAAGCGAAATATCCCGTTTGAAGGGAACGTCCACCGGATTGAAAAACGTAAGTCCGTGCGTGCCGCCGAAAATCAAAGTGCCATCTTCCAGCCGGCAGGCGCTGCGCTCGTTGAACTGGTTGCCGCCAATGCCGTCACTTCTGTAATAATGGATGAATTTATTCTGTGTCCGGTCGTATTTGCTAAGCCCAAACAACGTGCTTACCCAGATATTCTTTTGTGTGTCCTCCCTGACAGCTGCAATGTCGGCGCAAGCCGTGCCCTGAATATGTGTTATTGTATTTGTTTTTCGCGAATACCGGAAAAGCCCGTTGATGTAAGTTCCAATCCAGATATCGCCCTGCGAGTCTTCATAAAGGACGGTTGGCACGCAAACCGTTTTTTTAATATAGCCCTGGATATCCACTTTCTGCGTGTCCCAATTTTCGGGATTGATAATGCGCATACTCTGTCCGAACGAGGCCACGCACAAATGGCCGTCGGAAAGCGTAATAAGTCCGCTGGTAAAAACATAAGTATCCATCGGGTAAAGTGGTTTCGACTGAAATTCTCTGTCGCCTTCTTTCAAAATAAAAATATTGGCATTAAAACCGATGGCGTAAATCGTACCGTTTTTGTCTTGCGTCATGACCGAAACGGAAGTCGGGACAAAAAAGTTGTTCACCGGATGCAGCCGGTTGCCGTCGTAGCGACAACGAATCAAACGTCCAGTTTCGGTAATCAGCCAAATATAATTTTCGCGGTCAATGAACGTACTTCTAATCCGGTTCTTGAAATATTTTTCTTCGGGAAAAAACGGCGTTACATCCATCGGGCGGATTTTTTTATTCTTTGCATCGTAGAGAAAAATACCGTTCAGGGAGGTGGTAATCCAAAGATTTTCGTTTTTATCTGCCACGATAGAAGTAACCGATTTGTTTTCAAATGATGAAGCAAGATAATTGTTGTTGTTAAACCGCTCCTGATAGCTGTATTTCGTAATAACGCCCTGGTCGGAAGAGCCAATCCACAGGTTTTTTTGCGAATCGGTAAACATCGTGGTAATGTTGATGTCCGGCGCCTGAAACGGGAATCCGTCTTCCGACTGGTGAATGACTGTTTCCGACAGGGAATTATAAAGGAACAGCCCCTTGTGCGTACTCATCAACAGCGAAGAATGGGAATAAGGATGAATGCAGGTAGTTACCGTTTGCAACAATACCGGATGACGGCGGATAACGGCAGGCAATTCGACCATTTTTCCGGTTTGGGTGTCAAACATCGCAAGCGTGATCCCCGATGCGAGCCACAGTTCGCCATTGTCATGCAGGAACAGGTAATGGATGAAACTGCCGAAATCGGTTTTCGACTTCAATTTCCAGGTTTCCGTATCGAAACAGCGGATAAAACTGCCCGAAATCGACCACAAATCGCCTTTTGAATTGATAACACAATGGTTACTCCATTTGGCGTCGCTGTCGAAATCGGGAATTACTACCCGGAACTTATTGTGCTTTTCATCGTATTCACAAAGTTGCTCCACCATATTTAGAAGTATCCGGCCCTGTTTGTCTTCGAGAACTTGTATGGCATTTTGGCTCCTCGTTTCGATGCCGACGCGCAAAAAACAATCCTGGTCGGTGTATAGATTTACGCCGTTTGTGGTACAGAACCACAGCCGGTTTTTAGAATCCCTGAAAATATGATTCACTTGATTTCCGCTGATGCTCAACGAATCGTCGCTGCTGAAATATTGGTAAAACTCACGTGCGTTATACTTATTGGCTCCCCGCGCCGTACCTATCCAGATGTGTCCCAGGGCATCTTCGGCGAACGAGTTGATTTGCTGGTTGGAAATATCGGGAGAAACGATAAACGACCGGTTTGCTGGCGCTTTGTCCGATAGTTGCGAGTGGCAGGAAGATGCGGTGCAGAGCAACAAGATAAGAAGGCAATATGGTAGTAGTCGCATCATTTGATGTGTTTTTTAATCCTTTTCACAATTCAAATCCTCC
>JAISYG010000042.1 GCA_031270075.1 Dysgonamonadaceae bacterium | reverse complement strand
TTTGCTATCCATTTTGAGTAGGGGGGCTTACTTTTTCAAAAACAAATCCGAAATGCTGTTTTATCGGCATCTCGGACAGGTGATTTGTGCGGTTTTTAAGTTTAGCGGACAGCAATATTTTTTTTTATACTATCAAGTTTAGTACCAAAATAATCAAAGAATTTTTAAGGAATTTTTGTTGGGATAGTTTTTCCTTGCTCGGAAGTCCTGCCTTCTCTCTCCGCAGGTCGCTGACCTGCGGTTATGAAAATCTTGTCTTTCAGACAACAAGCACAACACACCAGCCTCTGCCTGAAAGGCAGATATCATTAGCGCAGGGCAACGCCCTGCGGCACTTTCGGCAGGGTCGAATTTAAACCGGTAATTGTTCAAATAAAACCCGGTTTATGTGATAAAAAGTCGTTATCTTTGCAACCTTGTTTCAAATACACCGGATGAATATTAAAAAAGCAGAATTTATTATCAGCAATACCGATACGGCGAAATGTCCCGACAACGGGATGCCGGAATACGCTTTTATCGGCCGTTCCAATGTGGGCAAGTCATCGCTCATCAATATGTTGACCGGCAGAAAAGGCTTGGCGCTTACGTCGTCCACGCCGGGAAAAACCCAGTTAATCAATCATTTTCTGATTAATGATAAATGGTATCTGGTCGATTTACCGGGCTACGGCTACGCACAACGGGGCAAGAAAGGCCGCGAGCAAATCCAACGGATTATCGACGGTTACTTGGATCAACGGGAGGCGCTGACCTGTCTGTTCCTCTTGCTGGACTGCCGCCTCGAACCGCAAAAAATCGATTTGGAATTTATTAATCATTTGGGTGAGAGCGAAATTCCCTTTGCTATTGTATTTACGAAGATAGATAAATTGTCCCGTTCAAAATTGAATGAAAACATCACGGTGTATAAAGATAAACTGTTGGAAACGTGGGAAGAACTTCCACCCATTTTCTACACTTCGTCGGAACACCAGCAGGGCAAGGAAGAATTATTGAATTACATCGAAAATATAAATGCATCTCTATGAATTGGTTTGAATGTAAAGTAACGTACGAAAAGATGATGGAAAACGGCGTTCAGAAACGGGTATCCGAACCCTATCTGGTCGATGCGCTGTCGTTTACGGAAGCGGAAGCCCGTATCATCGAAGAAGTAAAACATTATGTGAGCGGCGAATTTACCGTTACCAATATTAAGCGCGCGCGGATTGCCGAACTGTTTTTCAACGAAAAAGGCGACCGGTATTACCGGGTGAGGGTCTGCTTCATTACGCTGGATGAAAAAAGCGGCGCCGAGAAAAAAACGGCTGTGCAGATGATTGCGCAAGCGTCCGACATCAAAGAGGCCATTGCCATACTGGAAGAAGGCATGAAAGGAACGATGGCCGATTACGCCATCGCCTCGGTTACCGAAACGATGATTATGGATGTTTTCCCTTTTAGCGCGGATGCTCAATCGCCGGCTCAGTAACCCGGAAAATGACTATTGCCTCCCGTTTGAACGAATTGCGGAACGCATTGCCGGAAGGCGTGCGTTTGGTAGCAGTGTCCAAGTTTCACGCTATTTCTGCCATTCGGGAAGCCTGCGATGCGGGGCAACGCCTGTTCGGTGAAAACCGCGTGCAGGAATTAGTACCCAAATACGAAAACTTGCCGCAAGACATCGAATGGCATTTTGTCGGGCATTTGCAGGTGAACAAAGTGAAATACATCGCCCCGTTTATCGCTATGGTTCAATCGGTCGATAGCCTGAAACTGTTGGAAGAACTGAATTGTCAGGCCGGAAAGTGCAGTCGCCGTATCCGGATATTGCTTCAAATCCACATTGCACGGGAAGAACATAAGTTCGGTTTTTCGTTCGATGAAGCGGAAGAATTAGTTAAAACCGGTTTACAGGAACGGTTTCCGAATCTGATTCTGTCCGGCCTGATGGGCATGGCCACTTTTACGGATGATTCGGACGAAATCCGGCGGGAATTTGCTTCCCTGTCCGCCTTCTTTACCCATTTGAAAACCCATTATTTTACCGGCAACGCCGATTTCAAGGAGTTATCCACAGGGATGAGCGACGATTATCTGCTGGCTATCGAAGCGGGCAGTACAATGATTCGGGTGGGTACCAAACTGTTTGGGGCGCGAAATGCATCTACCAAACAGGCATTATTGCTTTGATTCATCTTCTTTTTATCGCCGAAATTTATACGCCACTGTATGCACTGAACCCTCCGTCGATAGGAATAATGGCACCCGTAATAAAACTTGCAGCCTCGGAGCAGAGGAATTGTACGGCGCCGTTCAACTCGGTGATATCGCCGAAACGTCCCATCGGTGTTTTGTTCAACACTTTTTTGCTGCGGTCGGTAAGCGAGCCGTCGGGATTAATAAGCACCGCGCGGTTCTGGTCGCCAATGAAAAATCCCGGCGCAATGGCATTCACACGCACACCTTCGCCGAATTTCTGCGCCATTTCCGTAGCCATCCATTTAGTAAAAATATTGATGCCGGTTTTAGCTACCGAATAACCCGGCACGCGGGTCAATGCCGAATAAGTCGCCATCGACGAAATATTGATGATGCTGCCTGCTTTTTGGTTCGCCATTACTTTTCCGAAAGCCAAGCAAGGATAAACCGTACCATTCTGGTTCAAGTTCGTTACTTTTTCCCAATCTTCGATTTTCATATCAAAAACCGTTTGGTCGGGCGATAGGGTAGCTCCCGGCACATTTCCGCCGGCGCAATTAATCAAGATATCAATACGCCCCCAGGCGTTCACGATTTTTTCGGCTGTTTCATGCAGACTATCCATACTCAATACATTACAAACAAATCCGATGGCTTCGCCTCCGGTTGCTTTCAGTTCGGCTATTTTGGTATCCAGATTTTCCTGCCGGATATCCAGCGCCACGATTTTAGCGCCCGCCGCTGATAAACTTTTAGCAATACTGCCACCTAAAACACCCCCTGCGCCGGTAATAACGGCGACTTTTCCTTTGACACTAAAAAGATCTTCCATGACTGAGATTAATTTAATATATACAATTCCGAAGGCGTATTTCTTTTCAACGCCATGATTTTTACATTTTTGCCTGTGGGAATGCCTTGCCGTCCGAAAGCCGTTTCAACGGTTTTGCAAGCCAGTTCCGGATGATTGTTATCGCGGCTCAAATGGCAAAGCCAGATATTCCGGAGATGCGAATGGAAATTCGTCGCCAAAAATTCGGCTGTTTCCGTATTGCACAAATGCCCGGAGCCGTTCGTAATCCGTTCTTTCAGAAACTTGGGATAGCGGCCGTTCATCAACATTTCCCGGTCGTAATTTGCTTCGAGAATCAGATGGTTAGCCACACCGATGTATTTCCCTACTGTATGATTGATATGGCCTACGTCCGTAGCCAAAACTAATGTATCTTCTCCATACTGAAGTCGGTAACCCACGCAATCCGTGGCATCGTGCGGAACTTCAAAAGCGGTAATAATTAAATCGCGTATCACCACCGGTTCGTCTTTCCGGATAATCCGGCGGGAAGTGGCCAGTGGTTCGTCGATAAAACGACTACCATCAATTCCTTCGTGAACCGCCTGAGTAGCATATACCGGAATTCCGCATTTCTCGCCCAAACTTCCTACCGATTTGATATGGTCGGCATGATCGTGGGTAATAAATACGGCCATCACTTGTTCCAGTTCAATCCCGTTGTCCCGTAGAATTTTTTTGATGGAACGGCAAGCGATTCCGGCATCGAAAAGAATCCCGTATTCGGGTGTACCTACATAATAGCAGTTTCCACTACTTCCACTTGCTAAACTCAAAAATCGCAATACCATTCTCTGTCTTTGTCCGAATATCATTTTTAGAAAATTGTACAAAGATAGAACAATTTCGCCAATATTTGAATTGTAGCGACTCAAATACGGACGATTGGTCGGAAGAATCCCAATATTGACACAAAATCGGAATTTTTGCTTAATTTTGTAGCAAAAAACAAAAAACAAGGAAGTAACGTATGAAATATATTATCATTTTGGGCGACGGTATGGCCGATGAGTCAATTCCCGCTTTAGGAAATCAAACACCATTGCAAGCGGCTCAAACACCGTGGATGGACGAATTGGCCCGCCGAGGGAAATCGGGAATCCTATATACCATTCCCCAAGGCATGGCTCCGGGAAGCGAAGTCGCCAATCTGTCGGTATTGGGTTACAATCCGATGCAGGTATTGGAAGGTCGTGGTTCGTTGGAAGCCGCCAGCATGGGGGTCGCTATCGAACCGGGTGAACTGGCGTTGCGTTGCAACCTGATTTGCATCGAAAACGGGAAAATCAAAAATCATTCTGCCGGTCATATTTCCACGGAAGAAGCCGGAATATTAATACAGTATCTCAATGAAAGATTATCCGGAAACGATGTCCGCTTTTTTCCCGGGGTTTCCTACCGCCATCTGCTGAAAATGAAAAACGGCGATAAGCATATTCTTTGTACCCCGCCGCACGATGTTCCCGGAACGGCTTTTGAACAGGTGCTTATCCGGCCGGAAACGCATGAAGCTCAGGCAACCGCCGGTTTTTTAAATACCCTTATCCGCCGGTCGCAAGATATACTGGAAAATCATCCGGTCAATATCCGGCGGAAAGAGGAAGGGAAAGACCCGGCCAACAGCATCTGGCCTTGGTCGCCGGGCTATAAACCACAAATGAAAACACTGGCCGAACTGTATCCTATCCGATCGGGAGCCGTCATTTCGGCAGTCGATTTAATCAAGGGAATCGGGGTGTATGCCGGCTTAGAAAGAATTGATGTACCGGGCGCTACCGGTTTGTACGATACCAATTATGAGGGAAAAGCGCAAGCCGCCCTGAAAGCCTTGCGGGAAAAGGACTTCGTTTATCTGCATGTAGAAGCGAGCGACGAAGCCGGTCATGAAGGCAATGTGGCATTGAAAATACAAACGATTGAAGATTTGGACAGCCGCATTCTCAAAACCCTTCTGGAGGAAACCGACCGGTGGGAAGAGCCGGTTACCATTGCCCTTCTGCCTGACCATCCGACGCCGTGCCGGATCAAAACGCATACAGCCAACCCGGTACCGTTTGTGATTTACAAACCGGGTGATACTGCCGATGCGGTAACGCAATTCGACGAACGTACCGCGCAACAGGGAGCCTACGGCGAAATGAAAGGAGATGAATTTATTAAAACATTATTCCAATGAAATATTACAGTACCAACCGGCAATCGCCGGAAACGGACTTACAACAAGCCGTTATCAAAGGCTTGGCGGCCGATAAAGGGCTTTATATGCCTGCAACCATTCCTGTTTTATCGGATGCTTTTTTCCGCGGTCTGGCCGGCCGTTCTTTCCCGGAAATCGCATACGAAGTAGCTTCCGCCTTTTTCGGGGACGATGTAGATGCGGATACTTTGCAATTCATTGTCGGCGACACGCTTAATTTCGATACGCCGGTAGTCAAAGTATCGGATCTTGTCTATGCTTTGGAACTGTTTCACGGGCCGACACTGGCATTCAAAGATGTAGGCGCTCGCTTTATGGCCCGCTTGTTGGGTTATTTTATTAAAAAACAAGGATTAACCGATGTGAATGTGCTGGTGGCGACTTCCGGTGATACGGGTAGCGCCGTGGCCAACGGTTTTCTGGGTGTGCCGGGCATTCACGTCTATGTGCTGTATCCCGAAGGCAAAGTCAGTCCGATTCAGGAATGCCAATTTACCACTTTGGGGCAAAACATTACGGCTTTGGAAATCGACGGAACGTTCGACGATTGTCAGGCGTTGGTCAAATCCGCCTTTATGGATAGGGAACTGAATGAACGAATGCAACTGACTTCGGCCAATTCGATTAATGTGGCGCGCTTCCTGCCGCAGGCTTTTTATTATTTTCACGCTTACGCTCAACTGCAAAAACAAAACGTCCGGAACGATATTGTTTTTTGTGTTCCCAGCGGCAATTTCGGCAACCTCACCGCCGGACTGATTGCACACCGGATGGGTTTACCCGTCAAACGCTTTATCGCCGCCAATAATACAAACGATGTATTTTTGCAATACCTGCTCACCGGACGTTACCGGCCGCGACCATCGGTACAGACCTTGGCCAATGCCATGGATGTAGGTGATCCCAGCAATTTTGCTCGTATCCTGGATTTATACGGGCACAATCACGAAGCTATTACGCAATGTATTTCCGGTTTCCGGTGCGACGACGACACCATTCGCCAAACGGTGAAAACCTGTTACGAATCGACCGGTTATCTGCCTGACCCTCACGGTGCTTGCGGTTATGCAGCATTACAGGAAAATTTGCAGCCCAACGAAACCGGCGTGTTCTTAGAAACCGCTCATCCGGCGAAATTCAAAGATACCATCGACGGGATAATCGGAAAAAACATTGAGATTCCCTCACGCTTACAAGTCTTTATGCGTGGGAAGAAACAAAGCGTCCGACTCGGCAAAACGTTCAACGATTTGAAAGCATTTTTACTTGCATAAAATAGTTGAAAGACTTTGAATGGTCATTGGAGAGCAAAAACAGGAATGAAAACTTTTCTTACTTCGGTTGTTCCGTTTTGCCACACAATTTTCACCAGAAAAATCCCTTCCGGGATACCGGATATTTGCGCTTCGGTATTGTTGGGCAGTGCAGTATAGATCTTTACGCCGGTTGGATTATACACCGAAACGGATTGTATTACGGCATCACTTTCTATGATAAGACTTGAAGCCTTTTTATAAATACTCAGATGGTGGTTCGTTCTGTTCACAATGGCGTTGGAAACGCTGTTGTAAGTCGCTGTTACCGTAGCATCGGTATTTGTCGTAGTATAAGTGGTGGCAGCTGCGTGTAGGTCAGCAACACCGTTAATGTCGCCCGTCCATTGAGCGAATTCATATCCGGAAAGAGCGGGGTCCGCTTCAATGGGCACTTGAGTGCCGGTTTCATATTGTCCGCTACCGGAACCATTGTTTACAGTCAGGGTAAATTTACTGATAATCATATTGTAAGTCGCTGTTACCGTAGCATCGGTGTTTGTCGTAGTATAAGTGGTGGCCGCGGCGTATATGTCCGCAACACCGCTAATGTCGCCCGTCCATTGAGCGAATTCATATCCGGAAGGAGCGGGGTCCGCTTCAATAGGCACTTGAGTGCCGGTTTCATATTGTCCGCTACCGGAACCATTGTTTACGGTCAGGGTAAATTTCTTTATTTTAGTAGGCGTCCAGTTTTCGGCGTTTTTGGCACATTCGTTTATCATGCGAGCTACATTGGCGGGGCCGCCATCGACTATAGTCGAAGGTGTTGTTCCTGCTACGCCGGTGGGAACTCCGTTATACAACACGTTCGGATTGGAATAGTGCATGATTCGGTTTCTGCTTGTGTTTTCCGCACCCGGTAAATACTTGCTGTTATTGTAAGCCATCACTGTTCGGTAAGTCAAAAAACATTTACCGAACTGATATCCGGGCGACGACAAAAGGACGGCTACGGTGTCCCTATATTCGTAACGGTCGTGTCTTGCGCCCAGATTATGACCGCATTCGTGGGCAAACGTGTATTGTAAAGTAACCGAAGAATATTTCGAGGTGTTAAATCCGGCGGTTCGTGATACGCTTGGGCCACCTACGTATCCGCTACCGGCCGATCCGTCGTAGTTCCAGTGTGAAACAATATCTGCGCCGTATTGTTCGCGCAATGCGGATACTCCCGAGGCATTACGCACATCGCTCGCCGAAGTTGCATTATGGGGAATAACGTCGTTGATTTCGTGCCCGACCAAACGGAAAGTAACATATACTTCGCTGTTGATAAATATCTGGTTCGTTTCTTCGATATATTTTTCTATTTTTGCTTTTCTTATCGCTTCCGAGGTACCCATTAGTTGGGCTGTTTTGGTAGGATAAAGGATTAAAACATCTATAACGGCCGGATTCGAGGCAGTAGCGATCGCTTTCGCCGGTTGCGAGTCGGTTTGTTCTTCTTCGGCAATTTCTTCATGTTCAAAACAATCTTCATTATGGATGTGTCCCGATTCATTCGATACATCCCATTCGCTTATACTGATTACCTGTTGATTTTCGGCTGTAATATCGTAAACGCGGTCAGAATTGTAGTCGTGTACGCTTCCCGCTACATAACCGTTACTATACAATACATTGAAAACACCGTGTTTCCCATTAATCAAATTGCCTGACCAGTAGATGGATCCGTTTCCGGTTACGCGAACCGTTGTTTTCGATGCCGTTACGGACACATTCGGAAACAACATCAACGAAAGTGTGTCGGCGTTATACAGTGTTTCATTCAGAGTTTCAGGGTGGTTGATGCTTACTTTTCCTGTCCTCAAAACCATTTCGTCTGTCGAGATGGCTATCGTCTGAGATTGTGAAAGCGGGTTGCCCAAATGCAAGGAGGATGTTTGCGCTTGTACGAAACTGGCCGATAAGCATAAGATGAAAAGAAAAAGTTGTCTTATTAACATAATAATACAAATATGATTTAAGGGCACTTCTGATAAATTTTTATAAATGGAGTTTCACAAAGAGCAGAAGTGCCTGTAAGCCCTCTGTGAAATCGGTAAATTGTAATTGCAAAGGTAATGTTTTCTTATGAAATAATAAAAGAGTGTGAAAAATAAATTAAATGCAGTACACTCTAATCATTTAAAAACATAAAATTAATTAAAACCTTTTCTAATTCAAAAGGGATTGACTACTTTTGTGCTCAAATTCATAAATATGAAACTGAAGTGCATCTATTTTTCGCTCTTGTTAGTCGTTTGGGCATCTTGCGGTGAATACAACAAGATTCTCAAGAGCACGGATACAATGGTTAAATACGAAGCTGCCAAAAAGTATTTTGATGCAGGAAAATACAGCCGGACAGTTACACTCCTTGAAGAAGTAATCCCCCTTTTAAAAGGCACTTCCTATGCGGAAGAATCGTTGTACTTACAGGCACAGGCCAATTACGTCCTAAAAGATTATATATCGGCTTCGGAATATTTCAAAAGCTATTATACTTCTTTTCCCCGCGGAAAATATGCCGAAGATGCACGCTATTATTCTGCATACAGCTTATATTTGGATTCGCCCGACCCCCGCTTAGACCAATCGGATACTTATAAAGCCCTGCAACAACTTCAGGATTTTCTGGAATATTATCCGCAAAGCGATAGAAAAAATGAAGTGCAACGGGTGTTGTTTGAATTACAGGAAAAATTGGCTTACAAAGAATTATTAGCTGTGAAATTGTATTATAATCTGGGCGATTATACGTTGTATTCTTTTTCAGGCGGAAACTATTTGTCTTGTGTGATTACTGCCCAAAATGCTATGCGAACCTATCCTTTCTCCAAATACCGCGAAGATTATATGTACTATATCTTCAAGTCCAAATATGAGATGGCTATTCAAAGTGTGGAAGAGAAAAAAGATTTCCGGTACCGCGATGTGGCCGATGAATATTATTCGTATGTAAACGATTATTCAAAAGGAAAATATATAAAAGAGATTACTAAATTATACAATACTATTGCAAAAGAGTTATAAGTTATGGATTACAAAAAATCAACTGCTCCGGGCACTACCGTTACGCGCGATATGATGAGTTTAGCCGAAAAAACCGGCAATGTATATGAAACCGTACGTATTATTGGGAAACGCTCCAACGAAATCGCTGCGGAAATTAAACACGATTTGGAACGGAAATTACAGGAATTTTCGTCGTTTACCGATAGTTTAGACGAGGTTTTTGAAAACCGGGAACAAATTGAAATTTCCCGCTATTTTGAACGCCTTCCCAAACCCACCCTGATTGCCTCACAGGAATTTATTGATGGGGAAATCTACTATCGTAATCCTTCCAAGGAAAAAGACAATATCGAAGAATTATGATACAACGCATCCAGACCGTCTGTCTTTTCCTTATCGCTTTGCTGAATGCCGGTTGGTTCTTCTTTCCGGCGATAAGAAACGAAGCGGTAGGTTCTTTCTCTTACCCATGGGTATTGGATGCTGGAACAGGATTGACGGTTCTGTGGGCTTTGGTGGTAATTTTTCTCTATAAGCGCCGTCCGCTGCAAATAAAGGGATGCTGGGGTATTTTTCTTTTACAGGTTGCTTTGGCAGGAACCGTTGTTATTGCCACGGGACGGAATCTGTCTGTTTTCTTTCCGTTGATTAGTCTTGTACTGATTGTATTGGCGATTCGCGCCATTCAAAAAGATGAAAAATTAGTACGTTCCTTAGATCGGCTTCGATAAGATAAATCCAATGAATGAGAAATAAACGCATTATCATTTACGGGATTGTTCCGACAATCGTTATTCTCTTTCTGTGTAACCTTTTTTGCGGTTCCGTATCCATTCCCGCTCCGGTGGTAGTGGATATTCTTTTTGGCAAAGAAACCGGACAGGAGGCTTGGAAAATAATCGTTCTGCAATCGCGCTTACCTCAGGCCATTACCGCTTTATTAGCAGGCGCCGCTTTGGCGGTCAGCGGACTGATGTTGCAAACGTTATTCCGGAATCCTTTAGCCGGTCCCAGTATTTTAGGTATTAGCGATGGAGCCAATTTGGGTGTGGCCGTCGTAATGTTATGGACGGGAACCGGTACGGGTATCAATCTATCGACCGTTGCGGCAGCCTTTATTGGCGCATTGGCCGTTTTAAGTATGATATTGTATTTCTCAACCAAAGTCCGGAACAATATTTTAGTCCTGATTATCGGGATGATGATTGGATATATGGCTTCATCGGGTATTTCTATTCTTAATTCTTTCGCCACATCCGAAAGTATCCGCTCGTATGTTTTATGGGGGTTGGGCAGTTTTTCAAATGTTTCGTATCAGCAAATCCCGTTTTACAGCATCGTAATTCTTATTGGATTAACCGGCGCTATGCTTTTTATTAAGCCTTTGAATATAATTCTATTAGGAGAAAGCTACGCCACGAATCTGGGCATCCGTGTCAAACGAATTCGGATTTTTATACTGTTAGTTACCGGATTTCTCACGGCCATCGTTACGGCTTTCTGCGGGCCGGTTGGCTTTATCGGCTTGGCAGTTCCGCACATCGCTCGGCTGGTGCTGCGGACTTCCAATCAACAATTCCTCTTACCGGCAACCTTGCTTTCGGGAATTGCTATTGCTTTATTATGCAATTTATTGACGATTATTCCTTTCGGAAATAGTTTGTTACCTTTGAATGCCGTAACGCCCCTGATTGGCGCCCCTATTATTTTATATGTCATCCTGAACCGAAAAAACATACATTATTTTCATTAAAAACTAATTTTTTGTTTGTGAATCACCTTGCCGATTGCACTTCTTTTACTACTTTTGTGGAAAAATGACAGAATATGATAAACAAAGAACTTATTCATCCGAAAAGCATTGTCGTAGTAGGCGGTTCAAATAACACTTCCAAGCCGGGAGGAAACTGCGTACGCAACTTGATTAACAGCAAGTTTGCCGGCGAACTATACGTAGTTAACCCCAAAGAAACGGAAGTACAGGGATTGAAAAGCTATTCCCACGTTTCCGAAGTGCCTCCAACCGATTTGGCGGTGATTGCCATTCCCGCGCCTGCCTGCCTGGAAGCCATAACGGTACTGGCGCAAGAAAAGCAGGTGAAAGCTTTCGTAATGTTTTCGGCCGGATTTAAGGAAGAGAGCAAGGAAGGCGCCGAACTGGAAGCAGCCATCACCAAAGTAGTGAATGATACCGGCGCCAGTCTTATCGGCCCCAACTGCATTGGTTTGCTGAACCGCTATCATCACAGTATTTTCACGCTTCCTATTCCCAAAATAGACCCGATGGGAGTGGATATGGTTTCCAGTTCGGGGAGTATGGCGCTGTACATTATCGAATCCAGCGTACGCATGGGATTGCGTTTTAATTCGATGTGGTCGATTGGCAACGCCGCCCAAATTACGGTGGAAGATGTGTTGGAATATATGGATTTGAATTTCGATCCGGAAACCGATTCCAAAATCAAACTGCTGTATATCGAAAGCATCAAAGACCCGGATAAACTGCTGGAACATACCTCGTCGCTGATCCGGAAAGGATGCCGGATTGCAGCCGTTAAATCGGGGACTTCCGAATCGGGAAGCCGTGCGGCGGCCTCGCATACCGGCGCTATGGCCAATCCGGACTTGGCGGTCGATGCCTTGTTCCGCAAAGCGGGTGTCATCCGTTGCTACAGCCGGGAAGAATTGGCGGCCGTCGGTTCTGTTTTTACACTCAAAGAACTGAAAGGAAGAAATATCGCTATTGTTACCCATGCAGGCGGCGCCGCTATTATGTTGACCGATGCTTTATCGAAAGGAGGCATGGAAATCCCCTCTTTCATCGGGAATCCGGTAGCGGACGAATTAAAAAAACATTTATTGCCCGGCTCTTCCGTCAGCAACCCGATCGACGTATTGGGAACAGGTACCGGCAAACACTTGGAAGTCGCTATCGACTATTGCGAAAGCAAGTTTGACCATATTGACGGGATTGCTGTTATTTTTGGCAGTCCGGGTTTGAACAAGATTTTTGAAGCCTACGAGGTATTAGACCATAAAATGCGGACTTGCTCGAAACCGATTTATCCGGTTTTGCCGTCCGTGAGCACGGCCTGGGATGAAACCGACTTTTTCATCGAAAAAGGACACGTCAATTTCAGCGACGAAGTGGTATTGGCCAATGCGCTGGTTATGACTATGAAAACGCCCCGTCCACTGGCGAATAGCCTCGAATTGAAAGGCGTGGATATACCGCTTATCCGGCGCATTATCGACCATATCCCGGATTCGGGATATATCGCTCCCAAGTATGTGCAAATGCTTTTCAAGGCGGCAGGTATTCCGATGGTCGAAGAATTGGTGTCGTCGAAATGGAAAGAAGTGAAATCGTTTGCCGCACAAACCGGCTTTCCGGTAGTGGCCAAAGTAGTAGGACCGGTTCATAAATCGGATGTCGGCGGAGTGGTGTTGAATATCCGCTCGGAAAAACATTTGCAGATGGAATTTGAACGCCTGATTAACATTCCCGAAGCAACGGCCGTTATGGTTCAACCGATGTTGAAAGGTATGGAACTTTTCGCCGGCGCCAAATACGAAGAAAAGTTCGGACACATTGTCCTTTGCGGATTGGGTGGCATCTTCGTGGAAATTTTCAAGGATGTGGCTTCCGGACTGGCGCCTCTGGCTACCGAAGAAGCGCTGACCATGATTCGCTCGTTGCGGGGATACAAGGTATTCCAGGGTGCACGCGGACAAAAAGGCATCGACGAATATCAGTTTGCAAAAATCATCGTACACCTTTCCGCTCTGCTTCGTTTTGCAACCGAAATAAAAGAATTGGATATCAATCCGCTATTGGCTACCGAAAAAGGCATTATAGCGGTTGACGCCCGGATACGAATCGAGAAATAATCGTTTTTCTCATGCGGAAACACCCATTCTATCCGTTGTTATTTGCAGGTTTTTTATTGTTTGCGAGTTGTAACGGCAACGATACCGCCCGTAAACAATTGGAACAGGCCCGCCGTTGCTACGAAAACGTCCAGTACGGTTTGGCCAAGCAAAGCATCGACGCATTGAAAGCGCAATATCCGAAAGATTACGACCTGCAAAAAGAACTGTTGCATCTGATGCGCGAAATCGAACAGGAGGAACAGGAACGGAATGTAACGTTTTGCGACAGTGTCATTCCTGTTCGTCAGGCGGAAGCCGATGCGATGAAACCCTTGTTCGTCTTCGAGAAAACGGAATACGACAGCGAAGGCCGTTACATCGCTCAAGCGTGGAATCCAAGCATCGAATCGGGATTTAGCGGCATAAAAACCAGCGTAACCGAAACCAACGATTTGGTGTTAACCGCCGTGTATCGAAGTGCAACGCCCATTCGTTATAACCGGGTGAAAGTTTCCATTCCTTCCGGAGAATACGCCGAAACCCAAACCATCCCTTTCGATGGCGGAGCGAATTATTCATTCAAAGACGGGAACGGAAACCATTACCAAATCGTAACTTTCCAAAAGGGGCGGGACAACGGCGTCATCGCTTTTATTTATTCTTACTCGAAAGAGAAAATGACGATGGAATATGCCGGAGGCAAAAAAGCTCTCACCCGCCTTCTGTCCCAAAAAGAGAAAGACGCTTTAGTCGGAACGGTTGATTTTGCCGCTCTGCTCAAAGAAACAGCGCACTTGAAAGCACAAAAAGAGAAAGCCGGGAAACGAATCCAGTACCTGCAATCGAAACGGTAGGTTTCTCCTGACTTTGACATTTTGGGTGGCGCAAAAGCACAATGACAAATGATTGCAAACAAGTCGCGCTCTATTCTTGGCGGACACAGCGCACGGAAAACCCGCCCTGACGACTGCGCTTATGATAGAAGCTACAATCCTATCTGTTTCTTATTATCCCCTATATTGCCCTTACTGTCTTTTTATAACTGTTATTGTGAAATATTTTATATATTATGTTGATTGCCAACGATTTTTACGAGGAAAAAGTAATCTTTTTTTATTAAATAAAATTTCGTTCCAAACTTTTTCCCGCAACATAGAAGGATTTTGTCGGTGTTCCCAAAAAACGTTTCACGTACATTGCCGGTATTTGCATTGGCAACAAGCGTGTAAAGCAAATAGCTGTTGTCGAGAAATACTTTTTCGGGTTTTTGCATCGCTCCCATGGTGATTTGCGAAGACGCAAGCAAGTGCAGCAAAGCAGCTTTCTGAAGATAAATCAAATGTTTTAGCGGGCGTTTCGGTTGCTCTTAATATCTTTGCTTAAACGGGTTATATTGGGTAAATAAGGCGACAAAGATACAAGTATCAAAAGTAATCTTTTGATTTTCTGAATAGGAACAAAAAACATTATGTAGCTGAATAGTTACACGACATCAAATGAACATTGTTTCCTCTGTTCTGTACCGTCTATTTGGTAAAACCAGTCGTCTTACTTCTTATTCCGGTTGCCGTAACGGCTCATAAACTTATCGACGCGACCGGCCGTATCCACCAGTTTCTGTTTACCGGTATAGAACGGATGGGAAGTATTCGAGATTTCAATCTTAACCAAAGGATAGGTAACACCGCCGATTTCGATGGTTTCTTTTGCATTGATTGTCGAGCGTGTAATAAAGGTATCGTCGTTCGACATGTCTTTAAATACGACTGGGCGGTAATTTTCCGGGTGAATGCCTGTTTTCATATTATCTGTATTTTTTTTATTATTATGCTTAAAACAATTTGGGATGCAAAGGTATAAATATTTGGGGGAATAACAATGTTTTTTCAAGTAATTTTTTTGACGGCATCGAATCAGCTATACACAAAAAGCACGGAACGAAAAAACACGATAAGGGATGCGAGCGCATCGGATGGGTTCGCCACAAATAGCTCTCCATTCAAAAATATTATGAAATAACTCTGTAAGAAGATGAGAATAAAATTGTTACCCTGATAGATTAGAGATTAAAAAAGCAAACGGACATTAAAACTGGATTTGAAGCTTCGTTCCATTTATTATCAAAAAGACGAGGCCTGCGAGGCACACATTTTCTTCGGACTGCTTGCATACCGGATTGTCAACACCATCCGGACGCAACTAATGAAAAAGGGAATCAGGCACGACTGGACGGAACAGATCCGTATCATGGCTATACAAAAGGCGGTTACTACTTCTGCTCTCAACAAATTGGGTGAGATCGTCAGGGTCAGGACATGCACCATTCCGGAAAAAACTGCAAGGACTTTATGATGTCATCAAATACAAAGCTCAACCTTATAAGCAAAAAAATTTATAGTACCCAAATGTAAATCCGGTTAATTGTGAACTGCTGATTAAAAGTTAGTTTGAATTTATTTGCGGAAAGTGGGATTAACAGTTCGAGGCAAAAAAGCTGCAATGTGGGTTAAGCCCGGAATTACTATCCGTTTTCGTAAATGCAGGGAATCTTCGGAAAAGATCAAATAGCTTTACAACGCTTTGGGATACAAACATGCGCCTTTTCTCCACAAAAAATCCGCAGTAAACACAATTGAATCACAAAATAACTATCCTGTTGATTGATGGTCGTTTTTGAGTGGTTAATTGCAAAATGGGTTAAACATAAAATCCCGTTTTTAGGCGGGATTTTATTTGTAAACAGTCTGTTTTTAATTTTCTATGAATCGTTACACTTTGCTTAATATCAATTAGATATTAATAATGTGCTGTTTTAGGATACAAAGATACATATTTTTAGTGTATATTCAAATTCTTTTCTAATCTATTAATATCAAGCACGTTAATTAAACTTGGTGGGACGGAAAAATGACTTATTTGTAAATTTTTCGTCAATTTCAACCAAATAATAGCAAATAACCCTAATCTTATGTAGGCAATTAT
>JAISYG010000048.1 GCA_031270075.1 Dysgonamonadaceae bacterium | reverse complement strand
CCGGCACGGCTCCCTTGAACTTCACCGTCAGCCGGTATTTCTTGCCCGGCTCGAAGGCCTTGTTGAAAGTCACCGAAGTATTCGAGTAAGAACTTCCTCCAGCCGTGATGCTGGTGAAGGATAGCACGTGTCCGGTGGCCATGCTCCCGGTATACACGGTGGCAGAATCGGAAGTTACAGCCGTGGCGTTCAGGCTTGTCCACGTGAAATCATGCGTGCCGAGGTCGGAGCCTGCGGTGAGGGTACCGTCAGTCAGGGCGAGTGAAGCACCGTACTTGTGGCTCAGCTTAGCTGAGCAGGCCGTGATGAGGACGTCGCCCGAAGCCGAGTTGTCCGCCACGATACGCACCAGCGAGAACTTGTGCGAGAAGGTCAGGTCAATATCAATGGTGGAACCTGCCGTCCCGGAAATGATCGTTGTTTCGGCATACAGCACGTCCTTGTCGGCCGAAAGTCCGGAAACCGAGGCCGCAGACATATGGGTTGTAACGCTGCCGGGGACGTCGCCGGAAGTCGTGCTGTTGTACGACACGGCCTTCACGTGATAAGCCACGTCCGGCTCTACAGCCACGAAGTCGGATGAACTACCTGCTTTCAGTATGCCGTCGGTAACGTAGCTCCCGTCGCTCTGCTTGTACACATACACGCGGACGTAAGTGCCGGTTTCCATATCCTGAACGCTACGTGTCGGTGACGAGGGCAGTTCCTCGATGGTGAGTTCCGTCAGGGTTTCGTCGTCGGGGTTGGTGTAATAGAACTTCTCCGTTTTCGGGGCGGCAAGTGCATTGCGCGTGTCGCTCTCCGACGCGGCGGAGATACTGGCGAGCGAGAGGCGGAGTTTCACGCTGCCCTCGCCGGGAAAGTTGCCTTTTTCCTCGCTGCATGAACCGAGGACGAAAACTGTCGCCAACAGAAGAGTGGCGAAAAATGATATTTTCTGTTTCATTTTTGTTCTGTTTTTGATATTTATCAATTAATTATTAGAAACTGTTAGCCGTTAGCTACCGGCTACAACAGAGTGATGTTGTTGCCCACGTCGGTGTTGCCTTCGTCCTCCCAGTCCGTCACGTTCATGTTCGTTGCGTCGTGAATCCTCACGGAGGTCGCATAGAGCTGCTCGATGTTCACATAGGTTGTCGCGAAAGAGGGAGCCACATAGGGCTGTTTCTGTTCTTGCTTGCCGGCGGGCGCAACGCCTGCTCCGGACATGCCGAAGAGTGTCCCGCCTGCCTGAAGGAGGGACTCCGGAGCATTGATTTTTGATTGGTTTGTCATCTGAAAAAATTTAAATTTGACATTCAACAATTAGTATAAAACATCTTCATTGTAAAGAGGTGTATAATGTTTTCGCATCAATCACTGCCTGTTGGAATCGTTGGGCGGTGCACCGTTTGCTTTTCCGCTTAATCCGCAGGTTACTACGTTTCTTTCTTGCTTTGCCATACATTTTTCTTTTTTTTATTGTGAATAGGATAGGTAAAAAATGGACCATAAAAAAGCCCGTCCGGTTTTCTTCCAAAACAGGAAAAAAACCGGACGGACTTGTTGCTATTCCTTCCTTTGCTTCAAGCGTTTGAAACAGAGATGCTTTTGTGTAACTTATTGAATCGCAACTACATGGGGGGGGGATTCCGGGAGCTTCATTTCGTTATATACCCCGATGACAAGGGAGTGAACCCCCTTGCCGGTATATCTATTTTCTGCGCTTCCGTACATTCCTTTCTTGCGTTTTCTTTGTAACTATTATTGTAAACTATTTCATATATTCGCTGATTTCCAACGATTTTTATGGAGCAAAGATAAACCTTTTTTTTTATTTTATCAAATTCGCAGATTCAAGCCCCGGTTTTTATAGTCCTGCGGTGTTATTCCGAATTTGGTTTTAAAGCATTTTCCGAAGTATTTGGTATCGGAAATGCCAATCATATAGGAAACTTCCTTGACTAAATAATCGCCGGAAGCGAGCAGTTCGGCCGCCCGTTTCATTTTCAGATCCCGGATAAATTCGATGGGAGCCAGTCCGGTCAGGCTTTTCACTTTGTTGAAAAATACCGAACGGCTCATACCGAGGGAAGTAACCAGGTCGTCGACCGAAAAATCGCTGTCGTCAATACGTGTTTCGATGATTTGAACGGCTTTTTTAAGCAGGATTTCGTCTTGCGAAGGAATGATAAAAGGCTTCGGCTCTTCTTCTGCCGGTTCCTGCGGGACAATATCCGTCAACCGACTGCGGTAGATTTCCTGCAAGCGTTTCCGTTGTTCAAACAAATTCCGGATGCGCGCCTTAAAATACGGTATATTGAAGGGCTTGGTAATGTAATCGTCCGCACCGTAGGTGATGCCTTCCAATTTACTTTCTATCATTGTTTTAGCCGTCAACAGGATAACGGGGATGTGGCTGGTAAGGAAATCTTCTTTCAGTTTTTGCAGCAATTCGATGCCATCCATTTCGGGCATCATAATATCGCTGACCACAAAATCGGGTAAAGCTTTGCGGGCTTTTTCCCAACCTTCCAAGCCGTTTTTGGCTTCCATCACCGTATACTCTTCTTCGAGCGTCGTTTTGACGAAAGCACGCAAATCGGCATCGTCTTCCACCAGCAGGATGCTGCGGCGTTTTTCCCGGTTCTCTTCCTGGTCGGCCGTCGTTTCTTTTGAAACAGGCGGACGTGTTTCTTCTTTTTCTTTCCCGGGAGTCATCATTTCCACATCTTTGCCGAAATGAGCCGCTCCGCGAAGAAAACCGACGGTAAACACGCTTCCTTCGTTTACTTCGCTTTCGATCGTAATTTTTCCGCCGTGTTTGTCCACCAAATCTTTCACAATAAACAAGCCGATGCCGGTGCTGGGCTGGTTTTTATCTTCGTTGTACGACATAAAGCGGGTGAACAGGTTTTTCTGCCGGTCTTTCGGAATGCCTCGCCCTTCGTCGGCTACCTCCACTTGCAGGAATCTTTCGGTACCTTTCACCATTACCCGTATAGATTTCCTGTCCGGCGTATATTTGAATGCATTGGAAAGCAAGTTGATGACAATTTTTTCCAGACAATCCAAATCGACCCATACCTTTTCGTTGGGCGCTTGATTGATAAACCGGAAATGAATCCGGCGTTGTTGAGCCGGTTCCTCGAAATTGCGGCAGAAATTTTCGACCATCGCTCCCAAATCGATTTCCTGCACCGTCAACTTGAATTGCTGGACTTTACGAAAATCCAGGATTTGATTTACTAAGCGAAGTAATCGATTGGTATTTTGCGAAATCAGGCTCAATTGTTTCCGGATTTTTTCCGGTGTTCCAGGTTCCGTCATCAGGTAATCGACCGGGGCGGTAATCATGGTCAACGGTGTACGGATTTCGTGGGAAATATCCGTGAAAAAACTCAGTTTCATTTCCGACATCCGTTTTTCCATTTTCACCTTGCTTCTCAAGCGGTAGAAGACTACCGAAAGGTAAATAATCAGGAAAACGATGCCCAGCAGCAAAAGGCAATACAACAGATAAGCCCAAGCCGTTTCCCAGAAAGAAGGCAGAATCTGAATGGGCAATTGTCGCTCGTTATCGACCCAAATACCCTCGTGATTGGTCGATTTGACGCGGAAAATGTATTTTCCTTTCGGAATATTGGTGTAATTGGCTATTCGCTGTTTCTGCGGGTAAATCCAATCTTTGTCGAATCCTTCCAATTGATAGGCATAGAGGATATTATTCGACAAGACAAAATCCAAGGCCGTAAATTCGATGCTGAAGAAATTTTGATGATGGTTCAATACCAATCGTCCGGCATCGTCAATGGCTTTGGACAGCGGCGATTTTTTTCCGCCAACAGGAACCGGCCGGTTGAACAAACGGAAATCAGATAAAGCGATGTAGGGTTTGAACTCGCCGGTTTTCACATGGTCGGGCGTAAAAGAAACAACGCCGTCGGAAAAACCGAACAACACATCCCGATTGTTCAGGCAGGTAGCGGATGCTTCGGAAAAATGATGCTGCGACATCACGCGTTTAATTTCGGCAAAGGTTTCAAACTCTTCTTTTTCCGGGTCGAATTTGGAAAGCGTCGTTTCCATGCTGACCCACAATTTACCGACTTCGTCTTCCAAAATAGCCAGACAAACATCCGAAGGCAAGCCGTCTTTCGTAGTGTAAGACTTGAATTTGAGCGGAAAACCCTGTTCATCGAAAGCCGCTACCTTGTTCAGTCCGCCGCCAAAAGTGGCGATAAACATCTCGCCGGCGCGGGTATTGCAAATACTGTGGATATCGTTGTGCGTCAGACTTTCCTTATCTCCGGGAAGTCGGGTGTAATGTTTGTATTCAATGTTTTCCGGCGAAGAAAAATCCAGTGAGAACAGGACGAGGCCGGCAGTAGTGCCGATACAGATATTTCCGAATTTATTTTCCGAAATATAACGGATGCGATGGTTGGTTTCTATCGGGTAACTTTTTAATTGATTGCGATGATTGATAAAAACGGTTTTCCCTTCCGGTGTGGTTTGCACTAAGTTCAAACCGCCGCCGTAGGTTCCAATCCAGATATTTTGCTTGGAATCTTCAAAAATACTGTAAATGGCATCTTCGCTCAGGCTGTAGATATCGGCGTTTTTCCGGAAACGCTCCACTTCATACTGCCGGGGATGAGTGGTTTTCCGGACTTTCAAAATCCCTTCGTTCCGGGTTCCTATCCAAATAGCGCCCGTATGGTCTTGCATCATGCTGTATACCATCCCCGAAAGCACCTGGTACCGGCGCACGGAACCATCGTTCCCGAAAGCGCCCAAACGATTAAAATGCTCGTCGTACATGATGAGATGGCAACTTTTGGTGGCAATCCAAATCCGGTTTTCATTGTCTTGAAGGACGGCGCGCACATCATTGGCCGTCGATGACTTCAGGTCCGGATTAATTTGCATCGTCCGGAAATAGTTGCTGCCGAACAATACTTTTTCCAATCCGTTGGAACGGGTGCTCAGCCAAAGGTTTCCCTGCTTGTCGGAACAGGCGACGTGCAAAATATTGGAAAACCGCCAATCGGGTGAAACGGAATTATTATAAAAAGGTTCCAGACTATCCTTTGGTTTATTATAAACCGAAAAACCACCCCCTTTCGGATGCACCCAAATCTGGCCGTAGACATCTTCAATGACCAAAGGGAGCGACGGAGCCGTCATCATATTGGCGTCTTCTGTTTTGACCAGAAAATAACGGATTTCCTGTGTGCCGGTATCCAGTTTATAAATCCCCAATTCGTTGGTTACAAACCATAATTGATGCAAGCTATCGAATAGTAAAAACTCAATCGCATTGTTTTTCAAGGTTTTATTTGTCGATGTGTTAAATGTTTCAAACCGGTTGGATTCGGGATGATAAATAAAAAATCCGTCGCCGGAAGTAGCAATAGCCATAGCCTTTTCATCGACCGCTTGGAAGCCGGTAATGGGGGAAGCGGCAGGCGTTTCGAGCAAATCGAATTTTCCGGTAGCCTTTTTGTACTTCCAGATTCTTCCGCGGCTGGCGCCAAACCAAATCTCGTCTTCCCATTCGATAGCGGCATGAAACGATTGGCTGTGACGATTCACATTATTTTCAAAGAAGAAAGGAATGGTTTCGGTTTTCTCGTTTTTAATAAGGTATAAACCGTTGTTGGTCAGTATCCACGAATGGTTTTCGCGGTCTTCAAAAACCGAATAAACGGTATTGCCTCTCAGCCGGCCGGACTCTCTCGTATAATTTTGAATAGCAAAAGAAGAATCCGCAATGCAGATACATCCGCTGTTTTCGGACAATAGCCAGACTTTTCCCGATGGCATGGTTTCTATTTTCGTTATTTGCACCGAGTAATCGGCATAGCCCGGAATGGATTGCAGGCCTTTGAACGTTTCGGTTTGCGGGTCGAAACAGTGGGCGCCGCCATCGTACGAGCGCAGCCAGAGATTGCCGTAGCGGTCTTCCGCAAAACTTTCGATGCGGTTGCTATTCATATAATAGGTATCGCCGGATTGCACTTTGTAGTTCCGGAAAGTATGCCCGTCGAATTTGGAAATGCCGTCCCAGGTAGCAAACCACATAAACCCTTTGCGGTCTTGGATGATATCCATCACCGTCGATTGCGGCAGGCCGTCTTCGGTGGAGTAATGTTCAAAAAAACAGGATAGGGGTTGGGCAGAAGCGGACAGGGCACTTAGCAAAAGCGCAACAATCAAACGTTTTATTGCCACCCATTCCGAACCCAAACGATGTAAAGTGTTTTTAATTGTCCCCATCCATGCCGTTGCTATCATATACAGTGGTGTGCTTTTCAATTACAACGCAAAGATATTGCATTTTTTGTTATATAGTCCAATTTCAAGCTTTTTCTTCACTTGTTTTATATCATGGCGCCTTGACAATTATTTTATACGTATGAGATTCATTATTTTCCCATACGATGCGTGCGATGTATATTCCCGGTGTGTTGATTTTTTTCACCCTTATTCCCTGTAACGAATAGATAGCCGTTTGTTTGACCGGCAGTGCGGACAGTACCCGCAGTTCGCTTGCGGAGGAGTCGTAATAAACCGCAGGGCGAATCTTTTCCGGTAAGACAGAGGGTATACCTACCGGCAAAGCATCCGTCAGTTGTTTATCGGTAAGGTGTTGAACCAGGCTATTGAGGTAAACTTCCAAATAGGTGTAGCCTTCTTCGTTGAAGTCGGTAGCCTTCTTTCCCGGATAATTTTGCGTTAACCACTCGTCGGGAATACCATCTCGGTCTGCATCCTGCGGGGCAGGAAGCGAATTGTAAACCGGCCATCCGCCTACATCCGCTTGCGAATCGATCAAACCTTTGTTACTGCCTTTGCTGCCCGGGTAAGTAAACGTACTGTCGGTTACTTCGCGAATAATTCGCGCATCTACCTCATCCCGCATCAAGGAGGCGCCCACTAATTCACGTACTTTGCCGTATGCTATAACAGCGTTATGGGTAGTGATAGCCGGTACCTCAAACGGAACGGTTGATTTAATTTCGTCCTTGTTTTTGGATGAAGGATTAGGAGTAATGCCTTGCCAGTTATCATTGCTAACCATTGCGCTACTGCTCACATAGTTTCCATCCACATAGAACCGACCCCATACGCCGGACGGTTGCGCATTTTTGCCGTCGTCGGCATTGGGTTGGAAAATCCGGGTGCGGTTGGAAGATGCAGGTCCCGGTTTATAGTAATTATTGATAAAATTGTAACTGCCCCCTTCGCCTGCATAACCGCTATTGGCGCCCCAATTGTAAATCACATTGTTGCGGAAATCGACCCGTTCGAGGTCGGGCCGGTTGGAATAGCGGGAGCCGCACATCCGGGGATTGCGACTGTCGTGATGAGCAAACAAATTATGATGGAAACTGGCTGTGTGCCCACCCCAGATACCGCCATAACCATGTGTCCCTTTACCGTGTATCGAAACTCGTAAACTCTCGGATAAAAGGCACCATTGCAATGTAAAATTCGTATTGTCGTAAAACGAAGCGCATTCGTCGGTACTCCAACTCATCGAGCAGTGGTCAATAATAATGTTCTGGCGTTCGCGTCCCCAAAAAGCGTCGTTTTCCACATTCGTTACATCGCCCATCCGAAAGCGGAGGTAACGGACTATAATATTGTCGCCATTGAGGCGGGCCGTATTGTCGGCCAGACAGATACCATCGCCCGGCGCTGTTTGGCCGGCCAGCGTAGTATGGGAGGAAATGTTCAATTGCGAAGTCAAATGAATAATACCGGAAACGCGGAACACAATGGTTTTGGTGCCCGAACGGCCTAAACACCAACGAAGCGTACCTTCGCGGGTAGTTGTATTCCCCGTATTGGTATCGGCTAAGGAAGTAACGAAATAAACGGTGCCGCCGCGTCCGCCGGTAGTGAATTGGCCGCCACCTTCCGCTCCGGGAAAAGCCGGGATTTGTGCCTGCAAACTACAATACACTCCGGCATATAACAGTAAAAAAACGATCTTGTTCATGATATTCGTAAAATATACGACAATATTATTCATTTTTTTATTACTGCGAGGGGGTGAAATTGATTTACGATGGGGGATGAAATGGTTTGGGGGACGCTATGTCGAGTAAAGAGCAAGCCTCCGGCAGAGGCATTATCGTGGATTTCATACTTGCACCATGTGAACCTCTCTTCTCTTGTTTGGCAAAATTTCAATTGAAGAACGGAGCATTATAGCTAATAGTAGCGATTTGTTCCATTGAAATATCCCATCATATAGGGATTGAGTGCGTTTTTTATTTAGTGTACCTTTGCCTGCTCAAAAAGACACATTATCCTGATGAAAAAAAGGAGCTTCTTTATTCTTCTGTTATTTATTATTTGCTTTTCTTCTTTTGCAGACTCGCCCAAATCTGTGGTGAGCGGTATGGTAAAGGACAAAGAAGGTAAACCCATTGAATTTGTGAGCGTATCTGCCGATCAATCGCAGCAATCGACCATGACGAATGAAAAAGGGGAATACGCTTTGACGCTTTCTTCGGGCAAACATCGACTTCGTTTTTATCATTTAAATTTTGTAAAGTCGGAACAGGTGGTTTTGCTGTCAAACGGCGAAAGGGAACAGGTGGATGTGGTGCTGAAAGACAATACAAATACCCTGTCGGAAGTGGTTGTTCGGGGTAAAAGCGAAAAAGAAAACATTGAAACCAAAGGATTTGCCGTTCATGTGATTGACATGCAAAAAGCAGCCTTGCAATCGATTCAAACAAATGAATTGCTCGACAGGACAGCCGGTGTGCGCGTGAGGCAAAACGGCGGATTAGGCGCCGCAACAAACTATAATTTAAATGGAATGTCGGGTCATTCCGTAAGAATTTTTGTCGATGGAATACCGGCCTCTACCTACGGGGCTTCCTTTAGCCTCAACAGCATCCCTCCCTCTTTGATTGAACGTATAGAAATTTACAAAGGCGTTATTCCCGCCTATTTGTCGGATGATGCATTGGGCGGAGCAATTAATGTGATCTTAAAGAAAGGAATGCGCAATACCTTGACGGCTTCCGTTTTATACGGCTCTTTCAACACGCAGCAAGCCAATTTCGACGCCTTGTTTAGGGATAAGAAAACAGGATTTACGGTAAAAGCCTCCGGGTTTTATAATTATTCCGACAACGACTATGAAGTGTGGGGCAAATTTGTACGGAACATATTACCCAACGGAAGATACGATTATGTCCGCGCCAAACGGTTTAATGATGCTTACAAATCCATCGGCGGACGTATGGAACTGGGTTTTACGGGAGTCAAGTGGGCCGATCGGTTTTATATAGGGTATAACGGTTCGGATGCTTACAACGAGATTCAACACGGCGCCTATATGTCTATTCCTTACAAAGGAAGGCATACGGATGCTCAGGCGCATGTATTCAGCCTGAACTACCGCAAGACCAATGTGGTGGTAAACGGATTGGAATTTACGCTAAACGGTATGCACAGCCGTCGGAAAGAAGTCGTTACAGATACCGTGAAGTGGAATTACAATTGGTTTGGGGAGATCAGTCGGGGCTTGGACGGCAATCCCATTTTAAGACCCAGCGGCGCACAACAGGGAGCGCCTACGCTTAATCACATCAATAGAAATATAACAACCGTCAGGGCCGGCGTAATTTATGACATCCAGCGCAATCACAAGATTATACTGAATCATATATTGTATAATGTAAACCGTACCCAGCAGGATTTCATGCGGTCGGCGGTCGAAAGGGATTTTATCGGGACAAGGGATTTACGGAAAAACATTACCTCCTTGGCCTACGAAATGAAAGCCGTTGAAGGCAAACTGACAACAACGCTTTTCGGAAAATACTATCAACAGGACATTGCCAAAATGGATCCGGTATTAAAAGCAGTAGAAGGACAAACCGTCAGAGTGGAAGAAACACTTAACAACAGAAAGACTGCAACAGGGTATGGTTTGGCCGCCTCTTATTCCGTTTTACCCAAGCTGTTGTTGCTGACGTCGGCCGAAAGAGCGGTAAGAATGCCTTCCGAAAGCGAAGTATTCGGAAGTCCGGGGGAGAATATTGTAGAAAACACCGGCTTGCGCGCCGAGGTTAGCGATAACCTGAACGTTGGCCTCAAAGCAGGGCCTTTTTCTGCCGGCAAACATCAACTGGATGCGGCGGTGTCCGTATTCCTACGGGATACCAAAGACAAGATTGTACAACGGATTAATCCAAGACTGAACGACGCCGTTCAAACGGATCCTTTTGAAAACCTCGGAAAAACAAAATCCCAAGGCTTTGAGTTGGAACTGAATTATACATACGATCGGAATTTGAATGTCGCGCTGAATATGTCCCGATTTAATTCCGTATTTAATATTCAATACGATTCCAATGGACGGGAATATGATTATTACAACAAACAGCTACCGAACGAGCCGTTTTTTACCGTTAACGGAATGGTGAAATATGCCTTGTACAACCTTGTGCAGAAACGATCGACCCTGAATGTGTATTACAATTGCGGATTTGTAGAAAGTTTCCAGACTACCTGGTTGGCGTTGGATGATTTTAAGGTACCCCGCCAGTTTATTCAGGACATGGGTTTGAATTATGTATTTCCGAGTAAAAGGTTTGTTGTCGGTTTTGACGTTAAGAATATTCTTGACAAGCAAGCCTATGACAACTTTGCCGTACAAAAGCCGGGAAGAGCTTTTTATTTGAAACTGAATTACATTATTAATAATTTTTAAATAGAGAATCAATATGAAAAAGAATTTTTTGAGTGTTTTGATGTTTGGGTTTTTTATGGCTACGGCCATTGTTTTTACAAGTTGCGACAAAGACGATGATCCTGTTTCGGGACCAACGGATCCGGATCCGGATCGATGGATTACCGTTGCCGGTGCATTAATGGGTACGAGTCCGGGCGATGGAAACGGAGGAACGATGGTCTATGCCGTAAGTAAGGAAAATGCGAAAGATTCCACTTATTCAATCAAAGTATATGATGATGGATTTCCTGTCAAATCGAACCGTACTGCCCGCTTGCAATCGTCGGAAGACGGAAAGACTCTTTTCAATATCGCCTATACCGGTGATAATGGCGGTGAATTTTCACGGTACAAGGTCAATGGCGGAAACAATTTCGTCCAGGAAGACGTAACGGTTAATATCGCACAATACGCCAGCACTTCGCCCCGTTGGGCCAAGCTGTTTGATGGCGATAAAACAGGGATTGCCGTCAATGTAGCCAACATTGCCGCAAACAACGCTTCGGATGCAACGCAGCCGTTTGCATACTATCGCGGTACGGCTACCGTATTGGCGCTCGATTTGCAGGAAGTATTAATCCGTGGATACAAGCAATACCAAATTCCGCTTACAACGGAAGAAGAATTGCTCGGACATTGCATTTTCCGTTTAGACGCGCCTGTCCTGAACAAAGCGGCTAATAAATTAATTATCGGGACATGGATGCAAAAAAGGAATCCGGCAACGGGTACAACCGAAAGCAGCTTTACCCGCTTAGGCACCAAATCCGTGGTAGTAGATTATCCTTCCTTAGAAAATCCGAAAGTGATTACCTCTACGGTGGGTCACGGCGATTGCAGCGGCTACCGCAGTTTCAACAGCTTCACGGCCGACGATGGGAATATTTATCAGGCTACGCAGCGGGAAACTTCCGGCGGCTCGCGTATCCTAAAAATCAATCAAAGCAACGAATACGACAATGCTTATGTATTCAGCTTAGATGCAGCTTTAGGTGTTTCAAACGTATATGTAGATTGTTGGAGATACGCCGGTAACGGGAAAGCCTATGTGCTGTATTCACACGATAATGCCGCCTCCGATTATGTTGCTTATTTGGATTTAAGCGCAAAGACGGCTGTTAAAGTTGCGGGAATTGCTTATGATGAAGATTTGGATTTTGGTCAGTATCAAGGCGTTTTGGTCAGTGGCGATGAAGTATATATCGCCGTAACTCCTGTCGGAAAAGACGGTAATATTTACATATTGAACAGCAAAACCGGCGCGGTGACCAAAGGCGCTAAATTGGTGAATAAAGCCGGAAACCATTACATCGGAATCTTCTAAGTATGATCAAGTTATTATTTGATTTCATTCAATTTCTGAACACCGTTGCGCCTTTGCTCCTGTCGGTGGCGGTTCTGACCCTCTTGGCTCTTTTATTGTCAAAATCAATCAAACGGCATGCGACGGTTTATTACATCGTAATGGCAATCCCCTTTGCTTTGGTTGCCATTCCTTTTATTGGCCGCTTGTTGGAAATTGAAATGTATAATTTCAACAGGATACCGCTTTTGGGCGGTATCCTGAGAGATTATATTCACATGGGGACATTGGGTTTTCCTTTACTGGTGATAATCATGTATATGGGAGCTTTGAATCCTAAAAATTCCCATGTAAAAAAGCTGCTCGGCATACGCAAAGAGCTGTCTATCCTGTCGGGTTTTCCGATATTGACCCATTCCCTGATTCGGGTTACCAATAACTTTCCGAATGCGCTCCGGTTTTTCACCGACAACGAGGGCTACATGGCGACTACGAAAGTAACAAGCGAATTAGGCGCAGGGATAACTAATTTCAGTTTTGTGCTGGGCATCCTGATGCTGGCGTTGTTCATTCCGCTATGGATTACTTCTTTCGACGCTATCCATAAACGCATGGGAAACGTCAAATGGAAGAAATTTCAGCGGTGGTCTTATGTTTTGTATGCCACCCTGTTTATCCATGCCATGGGAATACAGGCCGGCGCTTGGTTGAATCCGAGGGAAAGAGAGGCGCCGAAACCCGTGGTTGAAGTAACCGCAAAAACAGATATGCATAACCACGAAAACAGTAGAAATCCGGAATTACAGGGCCGTACGGAAAAAGGTGAACGCGGCGATAAAAATGCCGTACAAACAGCAGACAAGCGCGGCAACCGAGCTGAAACGGCCAGACCGGCAGGAAGCGGACGTCCGCAAAGTCTGGGCTTCGCAGACATAAATGTCGGTTCGCAGACAAAGCGGTACATACATATCGCTTCGCTTCTCCTGATTTTCGGGTCGTATCTACCCCTCCGGTTGAGAAAGGCAAAAAAAGTATCCGGTAAACAAAGTGAAGGATAATCGGGGTACCAGGGACAAGGAATTTCCTACTTTCGGATGAAGAACTATTTTTCATAGTATCTTCATTTAATATTTCGCCCGTATTCCTCACCTATTTTCTCAAGAAAAATTAGTAATTTTGTAGCTTAATTTTTCAAAAATAAATCTATAATATTATTAAATTATGGCAAAAGTAACTGTAGTAGGCGCAGGAAACGTAGGAGCAACCTGTGCAAACGTATTGGCATTTAACAAAATAGCAGGTACGGTAGTGATGCTCGACGTCAAACAGGGCGTGGCTGAAGGAAAAGCCATCGACATGTTGCAAACCGTTCAGACGCTGGGATTTGAAACGAATATCATCGGTGTAACCAACGATTATGCGGCTACTGCCGATTCGGATGTAATCGTCATTACCTCCGGTATCCCGCGTAAACCGGGTATGACCCGCGAAGAATTGATCGGTACCAACGCCAATATCGTAAAAAGCGTGGTGTCCCAATGTTTGTTTCACTCTCCCGACGCCGTATTCGTTATGATTTCAAATCCGATGGATACTATGACCTACCTGACATTGAAAGCTACCGGCTTACCTAAAAACAAAATCATCGGCATGGGCGGCGCATTGGATAGTTCCCGTTTCAAATATTACCTGAGTCAGGCGCTGAAAGCCAATCCGTCCGAAATAGAAGGACTGGTTATCGGCGGGCACGGTGATACCACCATGATACCTCTGAAACGCCTGGCTACTTACAACGGAACGCCCGTTTCGACCTTGTTAGACGCCGCTGCTTTCGACAAAGTGGTAGCCGATACGATGGTGGGTGGCGCTACTCTGACCGGCTTGCTGGGAACTTCTGCGTGGTACGCACCCGGTGCGGCAGGAGCGTATGTAGTAGCTTCGATTGTCAATGACTATCGCCGTTTGATCCCTTCCTGCGTGTATCTGGAAGGCGAATACGGACAAAAGGATATCTGTATCGGCGTTCCGGCCATTATCGGTCGCAACGGGGTGGAAAGCATCGTCGACCTCCATCTGAATGACGAAGAAAAAGGTTTGTTTGAAAAAAGCGCCGACGCGGTACGGAAAACGAATGATGTTTTAAAAGAAATCGGGGCATTGTAGGCACGTTCGTTAAATACAAATTGTCTGAAAGGCAGTTGTTTGTGAGTTGTGCTTGCACCGCAGGTCAGCGACTTGCGGAGAGTTAGCGAAGGTGCCTATTGGATCATCTCAAACCGGGTATAAGGAACCAAAGCCTCGGGAATCCGAATTCCTTCCGGCGTCTGATTATTTTCGAGCAAGGCCGCCACAATCCGCGGCAGGGCTAAAGCGCTTCCGTTCAGCGTATGGCAAAGTTGAATTTTCTTATTGTCGTCGCGGTAACGGCATTTCAGCCGGTTGGCCTGGTAGGTTTCAAAATTAGACACCGAACTCACTTCCAACCAGCGTTGCTGGGCGGCGGAAAAAACTTCAAAATCGAAAGTCAAAGCCGACGTAAAACTCATATCGCCTCCGCAAAGCCGCAAAATGCGCCAGGGCAATTCCAGTTTTTCCAGCAACGACTGCACATAATCCACCATTTCCTGCAACGACTCGTAGGAGTGCTCCGGTGTGTCGATACGCACAATCTCTACTTTATCGAATTGATGCAAGCGGTTCAACCCGCGAACGTCTTTGCCGTAAGAACCGGCTTCGCGGCGAAAACAGGCCGAATAGGCGGTGTTTTTTACGGGCAAGTCTTTTTCTTCCAGAATCACATCGCGGTAGATGTTTGTTACAGGCACCTCGGCGGTAGGAATCAGATACAAGTCATCGACCGTACAATAATACATTTGACCTTCCTTATCCGGCAAGTTTCCCGTTCCATAACCGGAATCAGCGTTGACCAAATACGGCGGTTGTATTTCGATGTATCCGGCTTCGCGTGCATGGTCCAGAAAGAAATTAATCAAGGCGCGTTGTAAGCGGGCGCCTTGTTGTTTATAAACCGGAAAACCGGCGCCGGTAATTTTTACGCCCAACTCAAAATCAATTAAATGGTATTTTTTGGCTAATTCCCAATGAGGGAGAGCGCCTTCCTGTAAAACCGGCAGGGTACCACCCGTTTTTTCCACCACATTGTCTTCGGCGTTTTTTCCTTCGGGAACCCGGTCGGACGGCAAATTCGGAATTTGGCAAAGCAAAGCGGTCAATTGCTTTTCCGCTTCTTTCCTGTCGCTTTCCAACTGTTTATTCTGTTCTTTCAGAGATGCCACGGTGTCGCGAGCGGCTTCGGCGGCTTCTTTTTGGCCTTCCTTCATCCGTTGCCCGATAGATTTAGACAAGGTATTGATTTGCGACAAATTCGCATCCAGTGCCTGTTGAGCGGTTTTCCGTATTTTATCCGTATCGATTACCTCTTCGATAATTGCTTGAGCGTCGTAGTGTTTCTTCGCCAGTTTATCGATAACCGCCTGAGTATTTTCTGTAATGACTTTTAATGTCAGCATAACAACCTGTATTGAATGAAAGCGCAAAATTAGATGAAAAACCGCAGTTTTCCAAGCGTGTGAGATAAAAATCAAGACCTCCCTATTCTTCGTCGGGTTCGCGGATACACCTCAAGGGATAGCCTGCGCTCCGAGCGGAGCGGCCATCGCTCACAAACCCGCTGAACATGCGCAGGGTCAAACCGGTATCCTTGTCGCCGGACGACGACGACCAGTAGTACCCACTGTGTCCGGGCTCGTAGAGCACACCACTAATGCTGTAGCGGTACCCCGAAGCAGGAAGAACAGGGAGCGCTTGCTGCTCTGGTTGTAAAACAACCGTCCGATGTAGGCGACGTCTTTCGTCAGGATGCTTACGGCGGTGTTGGCTTCGCTATTTTCTCCGTAAGCCGCGTGGGTGTGGCTCCGCCGGTCGAAGAACCCGTCGGCGTAGAAACCCCAGACCGAACCCATGGAGGTGAGCGAGCTGAAGGATGGATCATACAACAGGCTCTGCCGCATCTCGTTGTTCATGATATCGGTTGTAGGGTTGTGCACCGTGTTGACTCCGGCGGTGGGACGGCGGAAGTTGGCAGATGAGCCGGAAGCGAGTGCCCAGCCCAGCGGGCAAAGCTCGGTCTCAGTGGGATTCCAGTATTCGGAACCCCTCTGGTAGCCTGACCAGTCGGTGATTGCCGTGATCGGGCTTACGGGGTGGAACGCCTGCCGGCTGTAGTTGAACCGGAAGAAATAGCCCGCCTGCGTGGGATAATCGGTGAACGTAGCCCCGTTGATGGCCAGGCCGACATCCGGGACACCGCCGATGATGACGTTCGTGGGGGCGCCGCCATCAAGGTCGGTCAGGTTGTACGGCGAGAACCTCACCGCCGATGACCTCTGGTAGGTAGTGCTTTCATAAGAATAAGATTCCGATGGGCTCCACACGTAGTCCGGGTCTTCCCCCTGACGCAGATACAGATTGAACGTCTTGGCGTACGTGCCGCCGTAGATTACCACCACGACGGCGTAACGAGCCGGAAATTCGTCGGTGGCCGCGTAGGGATGCACCGTGTAGGGCTGCTTCAACCCAATGCGAAACTTGATGGTGTCGCCGCTGCCCACCGTGCCGCCCACGCCCGTGGCGTTGCCCTCCACTTGGTAGAGGGCGTCCATGTAGGGGTCGTTCATGTCGGCGGGGGTTTCGGAACTGTTCCACTTGATGCCCAGGTCGGCGGATTCGTTCGTGTCCAGCACGATATTTTTGAGTCTATCCGCTGGTGTGTTGCCCGGCCACCTTTCATCGGCATACGCCACCACGGCAGACCAGTTGCCGAGGTTGCCTTCAACCGTGCCCACAGGGATGCGTATCAACCGCTCGCCCGTCTGCGAAGCCTTCCAGAACGCGCCTACATAGGAAGCTCCCAAAATATAGACGCCGCCGTTGGTGGGAATCACCGGGATAGCCCCCTTGAACTGCACTGTCAGGCGATAGGTCTTGCCCGGATCGAAGGCCTTGTTGAAAGACACCGAGGTATTCAAGTAGGTGTTGCTCCCGACCTTGATACGGGTGAAAGATAGCACGTGTCCGGTGGTCACCCCCCCGGTATATACAGTGGCAGAATTGGAAGTTACCGCCGTAGCGTTCGGGCTTGTCCACGTGAAAGTATGCGTGCCGTCGCTGGTCCCGGCGGAGAGGGCGCCATTAGTCAGGGAGAGGGAAGCCTTGTACCTGTGGTCCAGCGTGGCTAAGCAGTCCGTGATGATGCCTGTGGTATTGGCCGAGTTGTCAGCCACGATACGCACCAGCGAGAACTTGTGCGAGAAGATCAGGTCAATATCAATGATGGAACCTGCCGTCCCGGAGGGGATATCCTTTTCGGCATACAGAACGTCCTTATCGGCCGAAAGGTTCGTAAGCGAAGCCGGGGACATATTAGCTGTAACGCTGCCGGGGACGTCGCCGGAAGTCGTGCTGTTGTACGACACGGCCTTCACGTGATAAGCCACGCCCGGCTCTACAGCCACGAAGTCGGATGAACTACCCGCTTTCAGTATGCCGTCGGTAACGTAGCTCCCGTCGCTCTGCTTGTACACATACACGCGGACGTAAGTGCCGGTTGGCATGTCCTGGACGCTACGCGTCGATGACGGGGGCAGTTCCTCGATGGTGAGTTCCGTCAGGGTTTCGTCGTCGGGGTTGGTATAATAGAACTTCTCCGTTTTCGAGGCGGCAAGCGCACTGCGGGTGTCGCTCTCCACCGCGTCGGAGATGCCGGCGAGCGAGAGGCGGAGCTTCACGCTGCCACCGTCCGTGCTGCCGGGTTCGTCCTCGCTGCAGGAGGAGTGGACGAAAAGGGTTGCCAGCCAAAGGACAGTCAAAAAGGCCCGCTGGCGCAGATAGGGTAATCGGTGCCTTGATTGATTCACGGCACGGGGCAGGAAACCCGCGCCAACCCGCGCTACTTGATAAAGATAAATCTTGGGTTTCATATCTAAAAAAATTGTTGTATATGGTTTGATTTCAATTCATCACGATGTCGGCGCCCACGTTGGTATTGCCTTCGTCTACCCAGTCCGTCACGTCCATGTTCGTTGCGCCGTGAATCCTCACGGAGGTCAAACAGAACGGTTCGATGTCCACATCGGTTGTCGAGAAAGAGGGAGCCACATAGGGCTGTTTCTGTTCTTGCTTGCCGGCAGGCGCAACGCCTGCTCCAGACATTCCGTAGAGCGTCCCGCCTGCCTGCGGGAGGACCTCCGGATCATTGATTTTTGATTGGTTTGTCATCTATTAAAAATTATTGCTGTCCGCTAAACTTAAAAACCGCACAAATCACCTGTCCGAGATGCCGATAAAACAGCATTTCGAATTTGTTTTTGAAAAAGTAAGCCCCCCTACTCAAAATGGATAGCAAAT
>JAISYG010000097.1 GCA_031270075.1 Dysgonamonadaceae bacterium | reverse complement strand
CAGGTTGCATACGTGTTACTCACCCGTGCGCCGGTCGCCACCTTAACGTGATGCCCCTCGACTTGCATGTGTTAGGCCTATCGCTAGCGTTCATCCTGAGCCAGGATCAAACTCTTCTCTGTCAGTTTGTTTATTTTATTTTTTCCTTTGCTCGCGAATTTTGTAATTGACTGGCTTTCTTTTTTTTCCCTGGTATATTCAGAGCTTGTGCCTCCGATATATACCGGCTTGTACTACGTTGCATGAAAATCTTTCAAAGAACTCTTTTAATAGGCGCTTTTTCAAACGCGGACGCAAAGGTACGGTTTATTTTTTTATTCGCAATAGGTTTGCAACCGTTATTGAACTGAAATCGGATAATTCATTTTCATTCAATGAAATATTTTTTTTTATTTTTTTCTATACTTTCATGCTGAGCTGGATGCGTTTTCTTTCCTTATCTACTTCCAATACTTTGACCTGAATGTGCTGGTGAATGGAAACGATGCTTGTGGGGTCGGAAATATAGCGATCGGCCATATTGGAAATATGCACCAAGCCTTTTTCTTTGATGCCAACATCGACAAAGCAGCCGAAATTGGTAATGTTGCTGACAATGCCGGGCAGGACTTGTCCTTCCCGCAAATCGTCGATCGTACGGATGTTCGGGTCAAATTCAAAAACCTTGATTCCCTGGCGGGGATCGCGTCCGGGTTTATCTAATTCGGACATAATATCGACCAGAGTGGGCATGCCGGTTTTATCATTCACGTATTGATCCAATTGGATTTTACGTTTCAATTCCGGATTTTTAATCAGTTCGTCGACAGTACAATGCAGGTCGCCGGCCATGGCTTCCACTATATAATAGCTTTCGGGATGAACGGCGGAGTTATCCAGGGGATTTTGCGCATCGGGAATACGGAGGAATCCTGCCGCTTGTTCGTACGCTTTTTCGCCCAAACGCGGGACTTTCAACAATTCTTTCCGGGATTTGAACGGGCCGTTTTGGGTCCGGTATGCTACAATATTTTTGGCTAAGGAGGGGCCTAAACCGGAAACATAAGTCAGCAAATGGACACTGGAAGTATTCAGGTTGACACCGACCAGGTTGACGCAGTTTTCGACCGTTTGATCCAGCGAGTGCTTCAATTCGGTTGGATTGACGTCGTGCTGATACTGTCCGACTCCGATGGATTTCGCTTCGATTTTCACCAGTTCGGCCAAAGGATCCATCAAGCGGCGACCGATGCTGATGGCTCCGCGAACCGTTACATCGTATTCGGGAAATTCTTCGCGGGCTATTTTGGATGCCGAATAGACCGATGCACCGTCTTCGCTGACTACAAAAACCTGAATTTTCCGGTCGTAACGCAGATTAGCGATAAACTGTTCGGTTTCGCGGCCGGCTGTTCCGTTGCCTATGGCAATGGCATCGATGGCGTAGGCGCTGACTAACGACGTGATTTTCATTCCGGCCTTAACCGTTTCGTGTTGCGGGGGATGGGGATAAATGGTTTCGTTATGCAGGAGGTTTCCCTGTGCATCCAGGCATACGATTTTGCAGCCGGTGCGAAAGCCGGGATCGATGCCCATCACCCGTTTTTGTCCCAAAGGAGGAGCCAGAAGCAACTGTTTCAGGTTTTCCGCAAATACGCGAATGGCTTGTTTATCTGCTTTTTCTTTCGAGAGGGCGGCAAATTCCGTTTCGATACCGGGTTTTAACAAACGCTTGTAACTGTCTTTGACGGCGATTTCAACCTGTTCGGATGTTTCGGTATTTTCCCGGCGGACAAAGCGTTTCATCAGGGTTTCGAGGCCATGCGCATCGTCGGGCGAAATGTTTACCCGGAGAAAATCTTCGGCTTCGCCCCGGCGCATGGCTAACAGGCGATGGGAGGTGGAGCGGGCAAGCGGTTCGCTAAAATCGAAATAATCGCGATACTTGGCGGCTTCGGCTTCTTTCCCTTTGATCACTTTGGAAGAAATAACCGCTTCCCTTCTAAACAAGTTGCGAACAGCATTGCGGGCGTGTTCGTTTTCGTTCACCCATTCGGCAATAATGTCGCGAGCGCCCTGCAAGGCTTCTTCTATGTCTTTCACCTCATCGTTCAGAAAACCTTCCGCCCGGATCCGGATATCCCGTTCGTTCTGAGCCATGATGATTTTTGCCAGCGGTTCCAGGCCTTTCTTTCTGGCCATCTCGGCTCTTGTTTGTCTTTTGGGTTTGTAAGGCAGATAAATATCTTCCAGTTCGGCGCTATCCCAACATTCGGCGATGCGGTTGATTAGTTCGGGCGTCAGTTTGCCCTGTTCATCAATGGAACTCAGGATGGTTTCTTTCCGTTTAGCGAGTTCCCGAAGTTTTTCGTACCGGTGTTTGATTTCACCGATTTGCACTTCATCCAGTCCGCCGGTTACTTCTTTCCGGTAGCGGCTGATAAAAGGAATCGTAGCGCCTTCATCCAGCAATTCAATGGTTTTCGCAATTTGTCGTTCCGGGACGGCCAACGATTGGGCCATGAGTTTTGAATAGATTTGCATAAAATATTTTACTCTTTACACGATTGATACGGCAAATGTAGATGAAATTTTCCATATAACACACCGACTGAGAAAAAATATTCCGGAGAAACGCCCCATTCACCCCTCCCTAGCGGCTGACGCAATCAGCCCCGACAATCCACAAAAAAAAGAAGAAATAGGTAAATAGATAACTATAATTCTTTAATGCAGCGTACCGACCGACCGTACGCGCGACTGCCGTTGACCTGGAC
>JAISYG010000061.1 GCA_031270075.1 Dysgonamonadaceae bacterium | reverse complement strand
AACGGCGCAAAGCGTTGTCAATGTAACGCTGGAAGAAGAAGCCCTACTAATCGACGAAGTGGTGGTTACCGCCATGGGTATTAAAAAAGAACGCAAAGCGCTGGGATATGCGGTGCAGGACATCAACAACGAGGAATTGTTAAAGAACAAAAACGCCAACATTATTAATTCCATGGCTGGAAAGATAGCTGGTGTGAATGTAACGCAATCTTCAGGAGCTGCAGGTGCAGGAGCGAATATTGTAATTCGTGGAGGTACTTCTGCCAGTGAGAGTCGAGACAACCAACCTCTTTTTGTTGTTGATGGTATTATTTATGACAATACTACTGTTAATGGCGGTAATTCCGTAACGGATGGCGTAACAAGAACTGCAACTTCTTTCAGTAACCGTGTGATGGATATCAATCCCGAAGATATAGAATCCATGTCGGTACTGAAAGGTGCAGCGGCCTCTGCATTATACGGCGCCCGCGGCGCTAATGGTGTTATTGTTATTACGACGAAAAAAGGCGAAGAAGGCAGTTTACAGGTAAACTTTAACAGTAAATACACTTATTCATGGGCAAACAGGTTACCGGAACAACAATTTGGTTATGGACGGGGCTATTACAATGAAGCCGGAAATTTTAGCGACTACACCACCAATTCATGGGGGAAGACGATTGAAGGCATAGTCTATGACAATATGGGCAATTTCTTCCAGGGCAGCAGCATTTATGATAACAATGTAAGCGTGTCAGGCGGTAATAAGAATGGTTCATTCTATTTGTCCGCATCCTATTTTGACCAAACCGGTATTGTACCTACAACTGAATATAGTAAGGCCACTTTCCGTTTCAATGGCGAACAGAAATACGGTATATTGACAGTAGGGGCAAACGTTTCCTATTCGCAGGCTGACACGAAAAAAACATTGACATCCGGCGGTTTATATGACCAGGGAGGCAATGGCGCTATGACAGCCGTGTATGGATGGGCGCGCAGTGATGACATGAAACATTACCTGAACGAAGACGGGACTAAATACAGAATGTTTGAAGGACTTCAGGAACTGTCAAGTGATGTAGAAAATCCATACTGGATTATCAATAAAAATAAAATAACAGATGGCACGGCTCGTTTCACTGGAACTATGAATGCCAGTATAAAAATTACAGATTGGTGGGATGTTTCGGCTCGAGTAGGTATTGATAAATATACTACAGATGCTTATACATATAGAGGACCTGGCGGTGCTGTAGTTGAAAGATATCAAAATGGGTATTTGTCAAAGAGTTCTTATAACTACCAGTATCTTTCAACAAACGTCATGTCTAATATGCACAAAACATTTGGGGATTTTGACTTAAATCTATTGCTTGGTACTTCGACTGATGCTACCGAAACCCACAGATACAATCATTGGGGTTATGATTTTGTAACGGAAGGAACTATTAGTTTTGATAATATCTCTTCCACTAACCAGTTCTTTAAGGATAGAACCGTAAAGAAACGCTTGGTTGGTGTTTATGGCGAACTACGCGCTTCTTACAAAAATATGGCTTATTTGACGGTTACAGGACGTAATGATTGGTCTTCAACCTTGCCTATTGCGAGTCGTTCGTATTTTTACCCTTCTGTTTCCGGAAGTTTTGTCTTTACGGAATTGCTGCCGAAAAACGATATTCTTTCGTTTGGTAAAATCAGGGCTTCTTGGGCGCAAGTTGGGAAAGATGCCGACCCATATACTAGCAACACTTACTTACGAGCAGTGGCCACACTAAACGGCGGAGTGGTTGGAACCGGTAATGACTGGACAGGAGGTAATGATGCATTAAAACCCGAAATTCAAACTTCCACAGAAATTGGCGCTGAACTTCGTTTCTTGAATGGACGTTTAGGGTTGGATTATACTTATTATTACGGTAAAACCATAAACCAATTGTGTTCGCCTCGTTTGGCGCAATCTACCGGTTATATATTCCTGACGTTGAATGGCGGCTCGGTAATCAACGAAGGCTCAGAGTTGTCTATTACCGGCATTCCGGTGCAAACGAAAGACTTTACATGGGAAGCCACATTAAATCTTTCCAGCAACCGTGGCCGGCTGGGTGATTTTATTGATGGCGTAGATATATTCTATGTAACGGATGTACAAATCGGAGGCGTTAAAGCAGGTTCTGTTCCCAACGGGGGATATTTCCTTGGGCTTACCGGTAACTATGTAGAGCGCGAAAAAGATGCATCAGGCGAAGAAATGGCTAATGGACGTAAGATAATTGATGCTACAACCGGATTGTATAAAACAACAACCGGGGCGACACATGTTGTCGGCAACCGTGAGCCAACCCTTGTTGGCGGGTTCAATAACAGTTTTACCTATAAAAACTTGAACCTGTCATTCTTGCTTGATTTAAGGTTAGGCGGGGATATTTATAACGGCACGGAATATTACTTAGTTACAAAAGGGTTAAGTGAACAAACAGAGGACAGGGAATCTGTAACCTTTAGTGGCGTTGTGAATACAGGCACTACTGCCGCTCCGGTTTACCAGGAACAAACCATTACTTATGAAGCAAATCAAACATACTCTGTTAATGGAGTGCAAAAGTCAGGTAAATATATGATTCAACAATATTGGGATCAATACAGTAATGATGCATATAATTTCATAACTAAAACAAATTGGATCCGGCTTCGTTCCATATCACTGTCCTACGATTTCAAAGACCTGATAAAGGGACAGCACATCGTCAAAGGTTTGAGGGCTACTATTACAGGAACAAATTTGTTTTTACTGACTAATTACAAGGGATTAGACCCGGAAGTTGCCGTAAGCGGTTCGGGAATTGGCGGTTCGGGTTCTTCGGGTATTGACTATTGCGGAGTTCCGGCTACTGCAGGGGTGTCCTTTGGACTTAATCTCACGTTTTAATTAACAAAAATAATAATGAAATAAAAATTAAAGCATTATGAAGAAAATAATATTATATATTTCGTTGAGTTTATTGCTAAGCGTAGTGTCTTGCAATGACTATTTGAATGTCAATGAAGATCTGGACAATCCAACATCAACCAGTGCAACAGTTAATATCAGGCTACCATGGATTCAAAATTATTTTGCGTATGCCTGGGGTACGGCAGGAATGAGGGCTAATACCATAGCCGGTCTTTTAACACAGACTGCTACAACATCTGGTAACGGTTTATTGGCAGCGTGGAATCCTGCCCAATCCAGTTGTACAACTATATATCAAAACTGGTATGTTGGTGCAGCAGTTAATATTGACCCCATGATAACCAAAGCAGAGGAAGAAGGCGCTTACTATTATGCAGGCGCTGGTTATTGCATCAAAGCCATGGGAACAATGATGATGCTCGACCTTCATGGCGAGTTGCCCGTAACAGAAGCTTTTACTCCAAAATACAATCCAACTTATGATGACGGGAAAGCGATGTATGACATTGCAATGGGTTACTTGGACAAGGCTATTGAAAATTTATCAAAACCTGCTCAAGAGTCTGGCTCTACTGCATTTGCAGAAAGCGATATTTGGAATGGCGGAGATGTAAATAAATGGTTGAAGCTGTGTTATGGACTAAAAGCCCGCTATTTGTTAAAATTATCGAAAAAAGCAGATTTATTTGATCCGACTGCTGTTTTGGCAGCATTACAAAATGCGCCGCAGTCTAATAACGATAATACCGTTATGAAACACTACAACGTGCAAGGCGACGAAACTAACTTTACAGTAGTCGATCCATACCAGACAAACGCTTTTTGGAATTGTGTTGCTTATGGCGCTACACAACGCACCACAAGATGGTACGTTGATTTATTTAAGGCAAACGGCATAACCGACCCGCGTTTGGAAAAAATGCTGCCTGCTTCGATGAGTAACGTCGTATTGAACAGCTCCGGAGGCATATTAAGTTATGATTGGATGCGTGATGTAGGTGTTGATATGCAGAATTCGAATATTCGACAGCAAGGCGCATTAATCAGTGCTGCTTTTGCCGCTGCTGCAGATGTAAAGATTACATATCTCATGAAAGATGTAGAAACACCTGTACGTACCCAATTTATTGCCGATATATCTTCAGGTCATACAGTGGTAGTAACGGGTGATACTGTTAAAGTTACTTACAAGAAAGGACAACTCTATTGTCAGTCTACAGATTATAGGCGAGCCGGCGATACGGTTTATGTAAACATGCGTGCAAACAGTATGTCAACAAGCGGGCGTGGTGTGAACGATATGTTTTATTACCCAACTGCCGGTTATGATTACGTGGCGGGGACAGGTGTTTTCTATGCACGTCCCAACTCTGATTCCGACTTCCTGACTTATGCGGAAATGTGCTTTATCAAGGCTGAAGTATACTTGCGGCAAGGGAACAGCCAACAGGCATTAGCAGCATACAAAGATGGCGTTAAAGCTCATTTTGACAGAATGCAGGTTAAACTCCGCGAATGGGAAGCAGCCGGAACAAAAAATCCGGATGAATTACCAATGAACGATGCCGATATTACCGCATATTTAAGCAGTGCGGGAATATGCCAAAACGCAGGCGACTTGACTATGGCTGAAATCATACGCCAAAAGATAATAGCTTTGGGATTTGATTACGAAATATGGAATGATATGCGACGTTTTAACTACAGCGCAGGAAACGTTGGTACTTTTGGCGTAGTTTATCCGGGTTATAAACGTCCTTATGAATTTACGGCAACAAATAAAATAGTCGGAACATCTCCCGCAGATTTGACATATTGGTTCCGCCGTTTCAGTCAAAGTACGCACGAAAGTAACTATAATAATACTCAATTGATGGCATCCAACAAATTGGCAATGACTGATCCTATTTGGTCTTGCCCCATATGGTGGGATTGTGCAACAGATGACGAATATTATGGTTATATTAAGTAAAGTAACTTAATGGTCAAAATAAAGAAGCCGCTCATAAGGGCGGCTTTTTTTGTTTTCCACGTAAAATAACTTCCCTAATACAAACTTTTCGTCGCCAGTTCCCCTAACAATGCCGCAATTTTATCGGTAACTACTTCTGCAAAGCGTTTGCCTTTGGTGGCAGTGGCTTTGGCGGGGTTGCCGACGCCCGTATCAACGGTAGTCTTCGTCCAGTTGCGGGGCGCCCATGCCACTTTTTGGTTTAGCGATTCGATGTTGAATGGACGGCATTCCCCGCTGCCGGCGGTTTCCAAGGCGACCAGTGCGGGATAATAATGCATCATCACGGAAGTTTCCATTTCGCCGGCATGGTCGTCTTTGTGTTCAAAATAGCCTGCCTGCGGCTCTACGGCAAACCAGTCGCAAAGGGCAATGAGCATCTGCGGGTAATCTACCGCCAGGTCGCGAATCATGGGCTTGAAACTGTTGCCGCCATGTCCGTTCAGGATGACAAGGACAGTGATACCCTGTGTGTGCAACGAGGCGACAATATCGGTCAATATCGCCTTTTGCGTTTCATAGCGGGCATGAAGGCAAAACGGCTGTTCGCGCTGTCCCGGATTTTGCGCCCCCAGCGGAATAGCCGGCAGCACCATGCCCCGCACGCCATACGCCGACCATGCCTTTTCGACGGCATCCACCGCAATGGCATGCGCCAAATAAGCATCCGTCAGGTAAGGCAGGTGATAATTATGCGGCTCGGTAGCTCCCCATGGCAATACGGCAAAAGCATACGGATGGTCTTTTACCTGCCCATACGTGGCAACCGACAAATCCAGTGGAGAACGAAGAGTGGAGAGTGGAGAATTATTCATTGTTCATTATTCATTCAAATAGCGGCTACGCGGCGTTTGTACTCGGCAAGGCAGGCGTCTAACCGTTCATGGGCGGTGGTGTCGCCCGGCACGTTGTGCGACGGGTGAATGTAGAGCTTCACGCCACGCTCTGCTAAAATCTCTGCTACGGTGGTTATCGTCATCCAAACCAGCGTAACAAAGGCAAGCGTAGATACGGGTCCCACCTTGTCCTGATGATTTTTCAACGTAACCGAAGCATCTACCACCGGCACGCACGAGTCCACAACAACATCCGCCAACTCGAACAGGGTTTTTCCACTGGGGTGGCGAGTGGTTTTGCCTTTCGCCTCGGTAGCCGAGCCGTAAACAATCACTTTCAGCCCGAGTTCCCGCGCTTTCAATGCCACGTCAATATTCACGTTATTGATGCCGGTGTGGGAAAAAATCCAAATACAATCCTTGTCGCTAAAATTATAGGATTTCATAATGGCGTTGCCGTAGCCTTCGGCGCGTTCGAGGAACAGGAACTGGTGAATTCCCATCTGCCCGGTGATGCCGGTAAAAAACGTCATCGGCAATTCCACTATCGGGTGAAAGCCTACAAAACCGCCGATGCGGGGATACATTTCTTCTACGGGAATCGTGGCATGACCACAGCCAAACGTATGTACCCAGTGATTCGACCCAATGCTGTCTGCCATGAGCAGCGCCGCTTTGCGGATATTTTCCAACTGGGTGTTTTCAATTTTTTGCATAATGCCTCGTGCATTTGCTAACCATTCTAATGCTAACATAGTTTTGAATTATTAAATTATTTTTTGAGTTTGCTTTTTGCTACCGGCAGTAAAACTAACATCATCACAATGGCGAAAGCCAATGCGAGGGGAAAATAATCGAACTGCGCCTTGTCGAACAACACGCCGATGCCTTTATTGAAAGTGAACTGACCGCATAATCCGATGAAAATAGCAATGGAAAACACCGTTCCCGATAGTTCTTTGAACGCGCCGCCAAGATAATTAAATACGACGGGATACGTAGCGCCCACGCCAAAACCAAGGAGCGCCGTAGCCGCATACACGCACGCTATCGAAGGAGCAAAGTACAGGAGCGC
>JAISYG010000043.1 GCA_031270075.1 Dysgonamonadaceae bacterium | reverse complement strand
AAAATTTCAAAGAACTTTTGACCGTTTGTAAACGAACTGTTGATACAGTTTTACTCCTAACGTGTAAACGAACTGTTGATACAAATTTGTAAACGAACTTATGATATTTATCACTTAGTATTTAAACCTTGTTTCTTTTCAAAAAAATTGTTTCCTCGATATATATCACTAAATTTGCGGCTGAATAGTTACAAATAGGATTATGAATAAAAAAATTGAAAGTGTTCAAATGATGCGCGGTATTGCTGCTCTGACGGTAGTGGTTTGTCACTTGGGAATAATGGGTAGCGTAGGCACCTTTGGCGTCGATTTATTCTTCTGTATCAGCGGATTTATTATGATGTTTATTACTGAAAAAAGTTGCGCCGGATTTCTAAAAAAACGGTTCTTGCGTATTTGCCCGCTGTATTATTTGCTGACAATCGGAGCATTTGCTATGGCATTTATCGCGCCGCAACTCTTGCGTTCCCCCAACAGTGGATTTGATACGTTGCTACGCTCGCTTTTGTTTATCTGTGGCGATAAACACGACACACTAACAGATAGCACCATTATTGTCGGTGTTGGCTGGACACTCTGTTACGAAATGCTTTTCTATTTGCTATTTTTTATGGCTTTCACAATCAGCCACAAAAACAGACACTATATCGCCACAGCCTTTTTGGCAGTCATCGTATTGACCGGCGTTATTGTGAAACCGGAAAATCAATATTTTGCGTTTTACACAAGCCCAATTCTTTTGGAATTCGCTTTAGGAATGTTTGCATACAAGATTTTATATAGACGAAGCCAACACCGTACAATACAATACAATACAATACAATACGATACAATATTCTCTACTCTCGGTAGCAATTTTAATTTATGCTTCCCTGTTTGTTTGGAACATAAAGGTAGATAGATTATTTGCTGCAGGGATACCGACTTTTATATTTTTTCTATTGATATTTAGAGCATTGCAGGATAAAAAGGTAGCAAAGTTTTTAGTCGTTTTGGGAAATATTTCTTATTCGCTCTATTTAACGCACACTTTTGTCATAACTGCGTTTGCACGGCTGATAATGCCTACCGACAACCTAAGTTTTTCGTCAATCGTTGCCTGTATCATTGCCACAGGCTTAGCCATCGGAGTGGCATACGCTTCGTGGTATTTGATAGAAAACAAACTGACTAAGCTGATAAAAATATAAGGAATAGAGTGTTACATACTTTGTAGGCGGAGCCTATTTCTTACTCAACCGCTTCCGCTCATTCTCATCCAGCACAATCTTGCGTAACCGCATCGCTTTGGGAGTCAGTTCCACATACTCGTCTTCCTTGATGTATTCCAATGCCTGTTCGAGGCTGAAAATGACCGGAGGCGCCAGGTGTACTTTGTCGTCGCTCCCCGAAGCGCGTACGTTGGTCAGTTTCTTCGATTTGGTTACATTGACCACCAAATCGCCCTCCTTGCAATGCTCGCCGACAATTTGCCCGGCGTAAATATCGGTTTGCGGAGCGATGAAGAATCGTCCCCGGTCTTGCAGTTTGTCCAAGGCGTAGGCAAAAGCGTTGCCCGTTTCCATTGCGATGATGGATCCGTTCTGACGCTTTTCGATTTCGCCCTTCCAGGCCTGGTACTCTAAAAAGCGGTGCGCCAGGATGGCCTCGCCGGCCGAAGCCGTCAGCACAGGATTGGTTAGACCGATGATTCCGCGGGAAGGAATGGTAAATTCCAGATGGATGCGGTCGTTCTTGCGCTCCATCGACAACATTTCGCCTTTCCGCTTGGTAACCATGTCGATGATCCGGCTGGCCGACTCCTCCGGCAGGTTGATGGTCAGCTGTTCCACCGGCTCCAGTTTGATGCCCTCTTTTTCCTTGATAATCACTTGCGGCTGACCTACCTGCAACTCATAACCTTCGCGCCGCATGGTTTCGATCAAAACCGAGAGGTGCAGCACCCCACGGCCATACACAATCCAGGCATCTGCCGAGTCGGAGGGTTGTACCCGAAGCGCCAGGTTTTTATCCAGTTCCCGCATCAAGCGTTCGTAGATATGACGGGAAGTAACGTATTTACCGTCTTTCCCAAAGAAGGGCGAATCGTTGATAGTAAACAGCATCGACATCGTAGGCTCGTCGATGGCAATCGGGGGCAACGGTTCGGGATTTTCCAAATCGGTAATCGTATCGCCTATTTCAAAGCCTTCGATTCCGATAAGGGCGCAGATATCGCCCGACGTTACCGAGGCGACTTTCGTCCGTCCCAAGCCTTCAAACACATCCAGTTCCTTGATTCGGGATTTCAGTATAGAGCCATCCCTTTTGCACAGAGCGATATCCATGCCCTCGCGCAGTTCCCCACGGTGGATGCGGCCTACGGCTATCCTGCCCACATAGTTGGAATAGTCGAGCGAGGTGATTTGCATTTGTGGCTTTCCTTCCAGCACTTTAGGCGCCGGGATGTGTTCGATAATGGCGTCGAGCACGGGCGTAATCGAACCGCCCGGCGTTTTCCAGTCGTCCGACATCCAGCCCTGTTTGGCCGAGCCGTAGATGGTGGCAAAATCGAGCTGCTCTTCCGTCGCGTCCAGCGCAAACATCAGGTCGAACACCATTTCCTGCACTTCTTCGGGACGGCAATTGGGCTTATCTACCTTATTAATTACTACCACCGGCTTCAATCCCAGGGCAATGGCTTTTTGCAGCACGAAGCGCGTTTGGGGCATCGGGCCTTCAAAAGCGTCGACCAAGAGTAGTACGCCGTCGGCCATATTGAGCACACGTTCTACTTCGCCGCCGAAATCGGCATGTCCCGGCGTATCAATGATATTGATTTTATATCCTTTGTAATTGATGGATACGTTTTTGGCCAGAATCGTAATGCCGCGTTCACGTTCCAGGTCGTTGCTGTCGAGAAACTGGTCTAATTCGGTTTTGTCGTCGCGGAACAGTTTTCCTGCCAGCAACATCTTGTCTACCAACGTTGTTTTCCCATGATCGACATGGGCGATAATCGCAATATTTCTGATTTTTTGCATCTGTTTTTTTCTCCTACCTAATTGGAGGGCGCAAAGGTACAAAAAAATGTTGATATTCCCGGTTATTGATCCGGATACAATTTATAGCCAAATATGACACATGATCCTTATTGATTGGTTTCCTGTGTGTTTTTTCGTGGGAATACTAAATAAATTTCACTATTTTTACGCGCTCAACAAAAGAAAAGGTGAAACCATTAAAAATACAAGTGTATGACATTCGGATATTTCGACGACCGACGCCGCGAGTACGTGATTACCCATCCGCAAACCCCGTGGCCATGGATGAATTATCTTGGAAACGAAGATTTCTTTTCCTTGATTTCCAATACCGCCGGCGGCTATTCTTTCTTTAAGGATGCTAAATTCCGCCGCATTACCCGTTACCGCTACAACAATGTTCCGATGGACAACGGTGGACGGTATTTCTACATCAACGACAACGCCACGGTGTGGTCGCCGGGTTGGAAACCCTGCCAAACGCCTTTGGACAGGTATGAATGTCGTCACGGCATGAATTATACGATTATTACCGGTGAGAAAAACGGCATCGAAGCCGAAGTACTGTTCTTTGTGCCTCTGCAAACTTGGGCGGAAGTGCAAAGAGTGAAATTGACCAACCGAACGCAGGAAACCAAACATTTCAAATTGTTCTCTTTCGCCGAATGGTGCCTGTGGAACGCGGCTACCGACATGGAAAACTTCCAACGGAATTTTTCGACCGGCGAAGTGGAAATCGAAGGCTCTGTCCTTTATCACAAAACCGAATATAAGGAACGGCGCAATCATTACGCCTATTACAGCGTCAACGTTCCCATTCAGGGATTTGATACCGATCGGGAATCGTTTATCGGATTATACAACGAATTTCGCGACCCGCAGAACGTGATGAAAGGAATGCCGTCGAACTCGGTAGCACACGGCTGGTCGCCCATTGCATCGCATTACATTGAAATGGAACTGCAGCCGGGCGAAACAAAGGAATTGGTCTTCCTTTTGGGTTACGTGGAATACGAAGACCGCGCGGATAAGTTTGAATCGAAAGGCGTTATCAACAAAAAACAGGCAAAGGCGACCATCGCCCAATTCGATACGCCCGAAAAAGTAAATGCCGCCTTCGACGCATTGCGTAACTATTGGGATGATCTATTAAATCGTTATGTATTAAAAAGCAGCGAAGAAAAATTAGACCGGATGGTCAATACCTGGAATCAATACCAATGCATGATTACCTTCAACTTTTCCCGTTCGGCTTCGTTCTTTGAATCCGGTATCGGCCGGGGGATGGGTTTCCGCGACTCGAATCAGGATTTGATCGGTTTTGTGCACCAGATTCCGGCGCGCGCCCGCCAACGCATCATCGACATTGCTTCCACGCAATTTCCGGACGGCGGTTGTTATCATCAATACCAACCGCTGACCAAACGAGGGAACAACGATATCGGCGGCGGTTTCAACGACGACCCCCTGTGGCTGATTTTCGGAACCGTAGCTTACCTGAAAGAAACCGGCGATTTCTCTATCTTAGAAGAAAAAGTGCCGTTCGACAATCGGGAAGGGTCGGAACAATCGCTGTTCCATCACCTCACGGTTTCCTTCAATCATGTAATCGACCATGTAGGCCCGCACCTGCTTCCCCTGATAGGCCGCGCCGACTGGAACGATTGCCTGAACCTGAACTGCTTCTCGTGGAATCCGGACGAATCGTTCCAAACCACCGAAAACCAAACCGAAGGCTCGAAAGCCGAATCGCTGATGATTGCCGGCCTCTTCATCGTTTGCGGCCGCGATTATGCGGAATTGTGCCGGAAAACCGGAAACGACAGGGAAGCCGCCCGCGCTCAAAAACAGATCGACGCTATGGTCGAAGCCGTAAAAAACCACGGCTGGGACGGCGATTGGTATCTCCGCGCTTACGATTATTACGGCCATAAAGTCGGCAGTAAGGAGAATAAGGAAGGAAAGATTTTTATCGAATCGCAAGGCTGGTGCGCTATGGCGCAAGTGGGCTTGAAAGAAGGCATGGTACAAAAAGCGCTCGATTCCGTCAAAAAATACCTGGACACGCCCAACGGCATTGTACTCAATCATCCCGCTTTTACCGAATACGTGGCGGAATACGGGGAAATTTCTTCTTACCCGGCGGGTTACAAGGAAAACGCCGGCATTTTCTGCCACAACAACCCTTGGATTATGATTGCCGAAACCATTGTAGGACGGGGCGGTTATGCATGGAACTATTTCCGTCAAATTTGTCCGTCGTACACCGAGGAAATTTCCGATTTGCACAAAGTGGAGCCTTATGTTTATTCCCAAATGATTGCGGGCAAAGACGCTTTCAAACCGGGGGAAGCCAAAAATTCGTGGTTGACCGGTACGGCCGCATGGAATTATTATGCGATTACGCAATTCATTCTGGGTGTTAAACCCTCCTACGAAGGCTTGGTCATTGATCCCTGTATTCCGAAAGATTGGACGGGTTTCCATGTAACACGTAAATTCCGGGGCGCCACTTACCATATAGCAATCGAAAACACCGGCGTGGAGAAAGGGGTGAAAAGCATTTCGATCAATGGAACAACGCTGCAAGGGAATGTGATTCCTTTACAACCGGAAGGGTCTATCAATGCAATCAAAGTAATTATGAGCTAACAAACAGTCTAAACAACCGGATATTACCGCAACCGCAACACATTGCCTTCTTCCGGAACATAGTCAAAATCTTTTTTATTGAGCTTGTAAAGTCGTTTTACCTGCATTCCGTATTGCTGGGAAATGCTGTGCATCGACTCCCCTACCCGAACAATATGCTCGAAATACGGTTTTACGGCTTTTTTGTGTTTCTTTTCCAGATAAACAATATCGCCCGGACGCAGCGGAAAATCTTCCGGCGCTTCGTTCCATTTAGCCAAATGGCTGACTTTAAAACCCGTATCCCCGGCAATCCGGGCATAACTGTCGTTCGTTTCGGCCAGAACATACAGTAATCCGTGATCGGTATAGATGGAACGCCGCAAAGGCACAGACACCGGACGATTCGATTGCCCTTGAGCGTCGTAGCGGTAAAGTTCATAATCTTCTATCAATTTAATCAACTTGTTAGCGTAGTACTTGTCCGTCGCATAACCGCAATGTTGCAGGCCTCCTGCCCAAGCGGCATAATCCCGGATGTCTAAATCGAACAACCGGGCATAGCGTGGGCGCAACAAAAACAGGGAATGATCTTCGTACGAATCTTCCACTTTATTGTAACTCCGGAAACAATCGTTCGGTTTATCGTCGGCACGGTACACCCGCTTCCCTTTCCAGTCGGAATGGCATTTAATGCCGAAATGATTGTTATCGTCGCGAGCCAAATTGCCCTTTCCGGCGCCCGATTCCAGCAGTCCCTGCGCCAGCGTAATACTTGCCGGAATCTTATACCGAATCATATGGTTAACGGCTAAACCCTTGTAAACACGGATATACTCCACATAATCGGGATTCCGCTTCTGAGCCGACAAACTCACCGAAATCACCCATAACAGACAATATACACCCATGATTCTACCTTGTATTTTCATATTTGAAACGAATCGCTTATATTTGCAATAAAAATCATTCCCCATGGAAGAATTTAAAATCAGTGCAAAGATACAGGTTTATGATTACAATGAACTGAATCCGGTCGAAAAAAAACTTATCGACGATGCCAAAGAGGCCGTACAGCGGGCCTATGTTCCTTATTCTCACTTTCAGGTAGGGGCGGCGGTGTTGTTGGCCAACCGGGAAATCATCACCGGGAATAATCAGGAAAATGTGGCTTTCCCTTCCGGATTGTGCGCCGAACGCACCACGTTGTTCTATGCCAATGCCCGCTTTCCCGATACGGCCGTCGATACCATCGCCATCGCCGCTTATACGCACGGAGATTTCACGGAAGAACCCATCACGCCCTGCGGCGCTTGCCGCCAAGTGATTCTGGAAGCGCAAAACCGCTATAAACATCCGGTAAAAATCATGCTTTACGGTAAAAAAGCGATTTATGTAGTGGAGCAAATTACCGATTTGTTGCCTTTGGCGTTTGGGTCGTTTGATAAAGGCTAACAGGCTTGCCGGCCTTTCCCACACCTTGAATAAATAATTTCCTTTATACAAGCCGCATAAGTGCCACAAAAGGCTCCTTGTTATTTATTCTTTGGAAGATGTTGTATCTTTGTAATCAAAATGCTACATTATGGATTCTTACAATTTCGATGAGATTATTGACCGCAGAGGCACCGGTGCATTGAAAACCGATGCATTGCAGGAACGTTACGGACGAGCCGATTTAATTCCGATGTGGGTGGCCGACATGGATTTCCGGTGCGGCGATTTTATTACCCATGCCATTCAAAAGCGTTGCAATGAAGGCATTTTCGGTTACACAATACCGCCGGAAGCCTATTACCAATCCGTTATCCGGTGGTTGGAAGACAACCATCGGTGGAAAATCGAAAAGGAATGGTTTTCTTACATTCCCGGCATTGTTAAAGGGATTGCTTTTGCCGTGATGCATTTCTCTGCTCCGGGCGATAAAATCATTATCCAACCGCCGGTTTATCACCCCTTCCGGTTGATTCCCACCATGCACGGGCGGCAGATTGTCAACAATCCCCTAATAGAAGAAAACGGGAAATACCGGATGGATTTGGAAGGCTTACGCAAAGTCATCGACAAAGATTGCAAATTACTGATATTGGCCAATCCGCACAATCCCATCGGAATTACCTGGGACGAAGAAACCCTGAAGGAATTAGCCGCTATTTGTTATGAACAACAAATCCCGGTGATTTCCGACGAAATTCATGCCGACATGGCGATATTCGGACACAAGCATACTCCCTTTGCTACGGTTTCGGAACAAGCCGCTCAAAACAGCATTACGTTTATGGCGCCCAGCAAAACGTTCAATATTGCCGGAATCGTCAGTTCGTATTCCGTGATTCCCAATAAACAAATCCGGCGTTCGTTCTATCGCTTTTTACATGCCTGCGAATTGAATGAAGGAACCATTTTTGCCTACGTAGCTACTCAAGCAGCCTATAGGCACGGAGCGGAATGGAAAAAACAGATGCTTCGCTATGTGGAGGACAACATCCTTTTCGCAGACCATTATTTAAAGGAATATATTCCTTCTATTCGGACGATTATTCCCGAAGCCTCGTTCCTGATATGGCTCGATTGCCGGGCATTGGGATTGAATCAAAAAGAGTTGAACGATTTATTCATCAACAAAGCCGGCTTGGCGCTCAACGACGGAACCATGTTCGGCGAAGAAGGCGCCGGTTTTATGCGGATGAATGTCGGTTGCCCGCGGGCCATTGTGGCGCAAGCTTTGGAACGGTTGAAACAGGTGATTTAACGAAGAAAACAGCCAATCGTACCAATCACGCCCTTTCAAACGAGCTAACATAGGTTATTTTCATACGTTACTATTTATTATTTGCAATTAATATCGTACCTTTGCGCCCGATTTAATAAATTCGATCTTGAAAACATTTGAAGAATTAGGAGTTGCCCCCA
>JAISYG010000147.1 GCA_031270075.1 Dysgonamonadaceae bacterium | reverse complement strand
AATATGTTCTGGCAGTGGCAATGGAAAGAAATAAATACAAATGATTTTAAATAATATAAAGATATGAAAAAAAGTATTTTGATTTTTATGTGTATCTGGTTGGTGTATGATTCTTATGCGCAAATTCGTCGGGATTACGAATTTTACAATCATCGAATAGACAGTTTACAAACAATCTATTCGACAGAACATTGGCACGAGATGATCCATGCCAATTATTTTGAGGATTCAAATTCAACATCCAATGAGAAGAAAAAACTCATTACCAAAGTTAGAAAATTATTTGAGCAAAAGGAATATGCTAATTTATATCGTTACGGACATAGAATCATCTACGATATGTGGTATATGTCACCGGGCAAGAATTCACCTGAAATTAAACAGATGTTGATGGAATTGTATCTTCAGTATTATTTTTATCCCGGAACAGCCCAAATTATCAACAGTTACGATCCGGACAGTAAATCCTATTATACAAAGAAAGCAAAAAAACGGATCATTGAAATATTGGAAAACAAGAAAACGAAAGCTGAATATAATGCCTACTTACTGTGTAGTAAATCCGAACTAATTAATCCTAAATATCTATGGACGGAAGCCGCTCAACTGATGAAACAACGCGAAGACAGGAATGAGCGGATATTAAAGCAAATCAGGGACAGTCTTTTAACCGAACATGCCCATCAGTATGCGCAATCATTCTTTGAATCTTCGCAAATCGACCCCGAATTAATCAAGGTTATCGGTTTGTTGGATATGAAAGAATGTATTCCTGTATTGAAACAAAATTTACAGTCCTGTATTCAAGACGACCGGAAGGAAGACGAAACAAAAGCCTATCGTTATGCGCTTGCCAAATTGGGCGATACCGAACAACGACAATATATTTTAGATAATTTAATAGATATTTGGGAATTTACTCGAAGAAACTTTGCCTATTTTCAGGACGACGCAATGATATGGAAATATATAGAAGTTAATTATCCTTCGGATAAAAAAGTATCTATCAATTCAGTGTATAGTATGCCTGCCTCTTTTATGACGATAAACGACGTCTATCCTTATATTAGAAATATACCTAAAGACCTGGAGCATTCGACAGATGAAAGAGATGATGAAATATGGTTTGCCTGGGCAAAATCATTATATGAGTGGCTCATGGCAAATAAAGACAAAATAAAATTTGATTACGATGGAGAAAAAGAATGGTTTTGGGGTCATTAGTACTAATTTCATGAATTATATCAATAAACGTAATAGGTTTTGGCAGTGGCAATGGAACAAATGTGATAAAAAATGAATTAACAAACAAATAGATACAACTATGTCGACTAAAAATTTATTGCTTCGTTTGGTTATCGTTCTGTTTCTATCCAATAGTTTTGTTGGACATGCACAGGAAGCCATGGATTTGAGTGCACTGAATTTATCCGAAGAACAAAGCACGAAAATCAACTCTGCACTGGTGGCCATGGATGCCGTTCAAAAAGCCGAAAAATATATCCAATCCTTATCCGATTTATTTTCAGATGGAAAAATCACCTTGCCTGTCGGTATCAAACAGAATGGCTATGAGTTGATTATCCAAAGGATAGATTTGGATAAACAGACTGGCAAACAGCTTATTTACGCCACCTGCGCCTTCCGCTTCAAAAACAACGGCCAACCCATCGCCTTTGAAGGCCAAGCCGTATTGGAAGGAGAAAACGGTTTAGGCACTCAAGGGAAGTTGACCCTTATCGCCCCCATCTGCCGCAACCTCGGCCGGGAATCCGCCCTGATTATCCGCGAAGGCAGTAGCGTCCACTTTGGTTGCGAAGGCATCGAATCGTTCGACACCCGAATGGAATGGCAGGTTACTTCCGACCAAATCATCGCCGTCGACCGGCAAGGCCATCCGACTAACCGTCCCCTGAGCGTTTTCTTTGAAACCCGCTTCAACGATTTTGACAATTATCTCCTGTCGCTGGATATCGACCAATCGTTTGCCGTGAAAGGATTGGACGACGTTTTGTTTACTTTGAAAGGAGCCACCTTAGACCAAAGCGATACGGAAACTTCCCCTATGACCCGCTTTCCGGAGAACTATCTCCGTCAGGGAGGCGCCGACGCCGTCCGGTTGTGGAAAGGTCTGGCTGTTTCGGAAGCTTTCGTCAGCCTGCCTTCGTTTTTCAAGCAGCCGGAGGGAGGAAACGACCGGGTTCGTTTGTCATTGCAGGAAGTTCTATTTGACGAAAACGGATTTTCCGGCCATGTTGCGGCGGAAAACCTGATTCCGGGCGATCACCTGGATCCGGAATCCTGGGTGCTCTCCCTGACCGGTTTTTCATTGAATATCCTCAAAAACAATGTCGTCGCTTTCGGCATGAGCGGCGATATCAATATGCCGCCTTTCGGCAAAAACTCTCTTCGCCCATATACTGCCGTTTTCAATCCAACGATGGGCAAATACGAATTCAGGACGGGTATCGCAGGAACATACGATTTTCCGGTACTGCAAAGCACGCTATCGCTGAACGAACTGTCAACGATAGACATACAGGTTAGGAACAATGATATCTATCCTGTCATCCGCGCAACCGGGAAACTCAGCGTCCATGCGCCGTTGGGAGAAGATTCGAATCAGGTGTTTTCCCTTCCCGATATAGACTTTGAAAACATGCAGATCAGTCGTGAAAGCCCGTATTTGCAACTGGGCGCTATCCGGTTGAACGGAAATCTACAGTCGCCGCAATTGGCGGGGTTTGAGCTTTCCATCACCAATATCTGTCCGTTCACGAATGAAAAAGGCGGTGGCCTGTCGTTCCAGGCCGGCATCAGCCTGAATGAGATGTTCAGTGGAATCACAGGCATAAAACTCTACGGCGATTACGCACATTGGAAATTCAAGGAAATAGAAGTCGACCGTGTGGCTGTGGAGTATCGTTCCGGCGCTTTCGATTTGAAGGGTGATGTTTGGTTCAAAAGCGGCGATCCGGTGTATGGCGACGGATTTCGAGGCAAGGTAGGCTTATCGATATTGGATCAAATCTCGTTCGATGCGATCGGCGTGTTTGGAAAAAAAGAGGACTACCGGTATTTTCTGGCGGATGTGCTTTATGAAACTACTCCGACTGCGGGTATCCCTATCCCGCCGGCGCTGTCGATTTACGGCTTTGGCGGTGGATTATACCGGCGAATGCAACAAGATGGGAAGTCGCAACCGGGTTCCGGTTCCGAATTCGGACAGTCGTTATCGGGCATCCGTTACCTTCCGGACAAAAAAGTGGGTCTTGGTGTAATGGCAAACGCTTTACTTGCCACTATTCCGGGGAGCGATGCTTTCAATGCCACACTGAGCTTTGAAATGCAATTCAACTCTTCGGGCGGTTTGAATTTCGCCCAACTGCGGGGGAGCGCCTCTTTTATGGATGTAACAAATAAATTAGGTCCACTGAGCGACCATATCTCCGATCGGATGAAACTGTTAGAAAGTTCCAATAACAAGCAGCCGGAAAAAGCGCTGAAATTCAGTTTGGAAAAAGTGCCCGAAACCAAAAGCCAGGGCGTTTTGACGGCGTCGATCCTGCTCGAATACGACCTGAACAACCGGACCTTTTCTGCCGATTTATACAGTTTTTTAAATGCGGGACTTGTCAAGGGCGCCGGTGAGGGCGACCGGTTGGGATGGGCTTCGGCTTATTTTGCACCGGATAAATGGTATATGTATATGGGAACTCCCACCGATCCTTTAGGAATCAAAGTCCTGAATTTGGCAGAATTGAATAGCTATTTCATGATGGGCGACGAAATACCGGCATTGCCGCTGCCACCCGAAAAAGTGGTCAATCTGTTAAGTCCGGATAAACAGGAAAAATTGAAACGCCGCCACTCGAATCATCTTTCATCGGGAAAGGGTATTGCTTTCGGAGCGAAATTGAATACCAAATTCAACGCCCGTTTTACTCCATTCTATGCCCGTCTGGATGTTGGATTGGGAGGGGAGTTTACCTTAACCCAGATGAATGGATCCACTTGTTCCAACTACGACGGTATTCCGGGAATAAACGGCTGGTATGCAGATGCTCAGGCTTGGGCTTATCTGGAAGCCGCCATTGGAATACAGGCAAAAATTTTCGGCGAAAGAAAGAATTTCAGTATTTTGGATTTAACTACAGGAACTTTGTTGCAGGGAGCCGGACCGAATCCGTTCTATTTTGCCGGCGCTGTGGGTGGGCGATACAATATATTGGGCGGATTAATTAAAGGCAATTGTAATTTTGACTTTGAAATCGGGCAACAATGCATCCGTGAAACCGGATCGCCTTTCGGTGAGGATGTAATTGCCCAGTTGTCGCCGGGATCGGATGCTCGGGATGTGAGTGTATTTGCCGCTCCGCAAGCGATATTCAATGTCCCGGTAGGCGTGGAAATGGTGATCGAAGAGGATGATATCAAGGGAATATACATGGCTGTGCTGGAAGAATTCAAAGTAAAATACAAAGAAGGCGGACAAGTTGCCAAGGGACGGGATAAGTACAGTGAGGACGGTACGGTGTATGTGTTAACGCCGGATGAACCTTTCGAAAGCCGGAAAGAGGTGGAAGTGTATGCCAAGGTGGTTTTTAAGAAAAGAATACTCAATAATTGGGAATATGTAAACGGGGATGACGGGAAGCCGGTATATGAAACCAAAACGGCTGTATTCCGGACAGGCGACCGGCCGAAGGAAATCCAGCCGGAGCATGTAAAATACAGTTATCCCATCCACCGGCAATACAATTTTTATGCAGACGAATATAAGCAGGGTTATATCCAGCTTATACAGAACTACTCCTATTTGTTCTCAACGGAAAAACCGGAAGGTTTCGACCAGAAAATACGATTGAGCAATGCTGAGGGAACAGTCATTGAAATGCCTTTTACCTGCACGACTCATACTACCGGAAATGGTATCCAGATGGAAATCGGTTTTCAGATGGATCAAGTATCCTTTGTCCCGGATAAAATATACAAATTGGCTATTATGAATATACCTCAACAAACCAATGCTTCCGTGAAGAGCAATATTTCGTCCGAAACGATTGTTCATAGCGAGGGCGTCGAGATTACGCGTCAACGGGCTACGGAAACGTTGAAGCAGTTGAGCGAAAAGGAAGTCTATGCTTTGTCGTTCCGAACCAGTACATATAAAACGTTTGCCGAGAAAGTAAAAGTTTTTGATAAACGATCGGAAGGAGGGCGGGAATATGTAGAACCTTATGTACACAATATAAAAACCAATTTGAAAGAACCGGAATTGTTTGACGCCTACGAGATACAAGGCATCGACAACGAACGAAAATTGGTGCAGTTTACGGCGCAAGTGCATCAAACCGCTTGGTACACGCAAACGTTTTATAACGAAATGTACCGGACACAAACCTACGTTCAGACACCCGTTCAAAAAATAGAAATCTGGACGGGAGCAGAAGATAAATTGTTGACCGATGACGAGATCCGGATAAACAGGGCGTTCGGCTTCGGGACAAGTGGAAATCAAGGCGTGTTCAGTTATGTTTTACCCTATTGGTGTTCCCGGGATTTCTTTGCTGTAAAAGAAAATATTGCAAGAAAAAATCTTGGCGGACAGGTTACGTCACAAGAACTCCATCTATTGAATACGGATTATCCGCCGGTTGTTTTCAAAGGCGATTATCCGGTAAGTGTCAGTTATGTATTGCCGGGGAGAAACATTACCACTTCGACGGTAGATATAACTATGTATAATCCTGTAACCCCCTAATTTCAGTAATTATCCAATGAAAAAACAAGTATATGGAAAAAAAGATTGCCTGTTATGGGTAATATTGTTTTGTTTGAATTGTATTTCCATGTATGCACAAGAAAATCGCTATTGCATACGATGGAGTATTACCAAAAATAGCATAAATACAAGCGGAATGTTTTGTACAGACTCCAAGAGTACATTGCAATTATCGGTCAATTCGGTTTCTGTATCGGAAGGGAACAATACAATGTGGACACAGCCATCTCAAATCAAGTTTTACGGATATATAATAATAAACAATTCGGATCGCAGGAACTATGACCCTCAATATGTAACCTATACCAAAGGGATGAGTTCTGTTGCCATGAACATTAGTCATTATTCCCATACCGGTTGCAAAAGAACGGTTACGGCTTCATCTACCGTTACGGTCGATGATCCGGCGGTAATAGAAAGTGTCCGTTTCGAGAATACAAATACCAATTATACCTGCGAAACGCCCGGAGTAGTTGTATCGATTTCCCGGTATTACAACAATGGGAAAGGAAACGCTAATCTGCAGATACGGGATGATAACGGAACCTGGCGCACCCTGCGAACCGTCAGTTCTTCATCCGTTAATACTATTTCGTATACTACAATCGCCCAGTATGTTAGTTTAGGAAACCCCATTCGGTTCAGAACGGAGAAAACCCTTCTGGATAATAATATATCCTATAGTTCGAGTACCAATTATCTGTATTATCTTCCGCAGTTCCGGTTTCCGGCCGGCAAGACGGTACTGGTGGATCCTCCTTCCTGTATGGATGGAAACACTACTATCCGGGTTCCGTATGAAAGAAACGACAATTATACGCTAACGATCAGCGGTCCTTATCCGAGCAGCCATCTGGTCAATGTTGAAACAAATAACCCTACGGTTGTAAAAGAAAACGGTTACTATGTTTTCAAGGGAGATTTTGATGAAGGCGAACACCAGTTGACTGTAGAGTATAAACTATCCGGATGCGACAATTGCTCGCCATGTGCATTTGTAGATAATTTTACGGTTGTAAAACCCCCTTCATTGACCATAGGGAGTTCCAGCTACGAGTATAATGGTTTGGATAATGCGGGAAATGCCGTACAAATTACGAAACGGGGCGACATGGGAAGGGTTTCCTTTCAGGTATCCGGCAGTCAGGAACGGGCAATAATCATTCATGCGGGAATGTATATCAACAGTACCCAGCTTTCGGAATCCTATCAGGAACAAGGTTCAACTTACTACCGGGGAACTGCTTATATCGACTTGCCTGCCGGAACGTATACGGTTTGGGCCACCAATTCTTCCTGTATCAGTAATACTGTTGAGAATCTCTTTCTGAACGAACCTTCTGCAATGAACTTTACCGTAACTTCCGATTCCCCCAGTTGTAACGAAGCCAATCTGATCAACGGGAATTGTAATGACGGACAGATCCATATCAGCGCTTTCTCAGGGGGCATCGGAAACTATACTTATCAAATAGATAACGGTACCCCGGTGAATGTACAAAACGATATTGTCAGTGTTACCGGACAGGGGGTCGGCGCCTATACCGTTACGGTTTCGGATAGTTACGAAAACAGTTTCACAAAGCCCATAACAGTAACGGCCCCCAGCCCGATTGTGGTAAGCGTTTCCGGTACCACTGCCCCAACCATGGCGTGCAGCTCCGACGGTACGGTTACCTTGTCTGTTTCGGGTGGTACGCCTCCCTATACTTATGGCAAAATGCAGATAAGTATGGATGTCAATCCCACATTAACCGGATTGTTGAACGGTTCTCATACGGTATACGTGCAAGATGCTGCCAATTGTATGGTAGAAGCGATTGTAAATGTTCCCGGTTCGCCCGCATCTCTCAATGTCGTTTCCCAAACCTTCACTGTTCCCACCTGCAATGGAGATGAAGACGGTCGGTGTATATTGGAAATAGGGAATGTACAGGGCATTTTATCCGTTTCGGCCGATGTGCCTGCCGATAGTGTTACCGTGCAAGGCAATACGATTACGATCGTCGGCTTGAGTAGTGGCTCCCACGTTTGTACGATCAACGACACAAAGAACGACGTCATTTGCAGTATGGATATTCGTTATACAGTTCCTGAAAAAGAGGCTGTTCATATAAATACAGTCATAACCCCGGCAAGCGACCAGGGACGTTCGGACGGACAAATTACGGTAAACCTGTCGGGAGGTAACGGTGCGCCCTTCCGGGTATATTTTTTTGACGGCGATTCGAATATACAATTTGACGAAGGTAGTGGTACCGACAGTTATACTTTTTCCAATCTGGCCGGAGCGGCCGCCAATGGTGGAAAACTGTACCGGATCACCGCTTACGATTCGGAAGATTGCTCCTCTACAGCTGAAGTGCGTGTGCTGGAGCCGGCTCCTTTGCAGTTAGATGCAAGCGTTGCCCGTCTTGTTTCCTGCCCCGGAGGCAATGACGCCATTATTAATCTTTCTGCCTGGGGTGGTTGGGGTGATTACCGGTACAGCCAAGACAGTATTGTATGGGATACAAACACCTATTATCCCAACTTATCCGCCGGCACTTATGTTTTTTATGTAAAAGATCAATACAATGCCGTTTCGTCGGATACTGTAAGTATTACCGATCCGGCGCCTCTTACCATTGTCATTGATGATATTTCCCCGGTTCTCTGCCATGGATCTGCTACCGGATGGATTCGTTTCCGAATTTCCGGCGGAATGTATCCATATACTTTGGTGCCGTCGCGGGGAAAAATTACCGAATCCATTGCGGATGGCGATACCCTTTTTACCGTCAGCGAACTACCCGCAGGAATTTATACTGTTTCCGTGCGGGACAGCCGGAATTGTACGGCTGTAGCCCTTCCGGAAACGATTACCGAACCTGCACAATTAAACGTTACGGTTTCCGGTCTTGTGCAACCTACTTGCGGATGGAACAACGGATCGTTGTCTGCACAGACCACCGGCGGCATCGCACCTTATACCTATGTGATTAATGCCACGGATGCCGGTTTTATTCAAACGAAAATCTCCTACGAAGCAGTTATTTTTGACGATATTCCGGGTGGTTCGTACCGGATAAGCGTTACCGACAATGCCGGATGTTTCGCCCAGAGTGCGGTAGTAACATTCAATTTATATGTCAGTCCTTCCGTGGAATCCTGTTTGGTTTCCGACTCTCAGTGCGCCGGTGGAAACAGCGGACGGGTAGAAGTTACCCCTGTGGCCGGCAGTAGCCACATCGCTTCTTATATGATATACAATGCCGATTCTACCTTCACGGATAGCAACAGCACCGGTATTTTTGAGAATCTCCGCTCCGGAAACTACCGGATAGTAGTCTACGACGGCAACGGATGTCGGTCGCAGCTTCCTTATCCGGTAACGATACGCGAACCGGAAGCCATGTCGATTGTCATAGAAGCAATGGTTCCTCCGACAGGTAAGGGAAGCAAAGACGGGAAAATATTTTTCAGGGTACAGGGAGGAAATGCAGGTCGGCTGGTGGCGCGTTTGCTGGATGCCGAAATGTCGCCGGTCAATGAGATATTGGCAATCAATAATGCCCCGTTGAGTTTTTCCGTATACGGAGGAAATTATTACCTGGAAGTGAGCGATGAAAAAGGTTGTAGCATTATCAGCGATTTAATACCGGTGATGGAACCCGAAGAAGAACTGTATTTGATTGTCAAAGAGGTGAAAGATGCGCTTTGTAAATCGCAAACCGGCAGTATTGAGGTGGAAGGCGCCGGCGGCTGGGGAGGCTACCGCTACCGGCGCGCCGTTGAAGAGCAATACTCTTCTCTGAACCGTTTTGAAAACCTTTACCCCGGCAGTTATGTGATTACGGTAACCGACCGGATGGGTGCTACTTATAACGAAACGATTGTTGTTAATGAGCCGCAGGATAGCTTGAAAGCGGAAATAATACACTGGGTGCCGCTTGCTTGCGGTAATAACGGCCCGGTATCGATCCGCTTGTCGGGCGGTACGCCTCCTTACCGGCTCTATGAAACGAACGATACGATATTCTGTTCCGAGCCTCAGGTCGTGGAATGGATGGGAACAGGGAGCGGAGCATTTTTATTGCACTTGCTGGACGCTAACGGTTGCCGTTTTGAATTGGAAGCAGAGCCTCCAAAAATCAATCAATTGCATATCAATGGATTTGAATTAATTTATCCCCGGACTTCCGGCGCATCCAACGGCGCTATTTATGCTTTGGTGGAAGGCGGAAAGGAACCTTATTCATATAGCTGGACAAGCCTGCTGGGAAGCGTAACAAATTCTCCGACGAACGATGCGGAAATATACGATATACCCGCCGGATATTATTTGTTTGAAGTGAGCGATGCGGAAGGATGTTCCGCACAGGAAACAGTCTGTTTGTACGATCCGGATGACCTTTATTTTACGGTTTTGGAAACAGGCGATGAAACGGATTTTCAGGCTTCGAACGGTTACGCCGTATTGGAGGCCACTGCCGATATCGAAATCTATACAATCATTACTCCTTCACTAAATATTTTGACCTGTCAGGCAGGCTATAATACCAGTCAGTTCCGCACCGAAAACCGGACGGTTTACCTGCAAAACCTGGAAAGCGGCACATGGTTTGTTACCGGAACAACCGCTTCGGGACAACAAGTAGTTGCCGGGTTTACAATCAAACCTTTTCCCAATTTTAACTTCGGACGGATGGAAGTAACCAACACTTCCGCTCCCGGTGCTTCCGATGGGGAAATTCGCTTGGAAGTGCATGGCGGAGGAGGAGAAAATACCTTTGTATGGACAGACGGTGCCGGCAATACCTATTATTCGATAAATGATGAATACGGTAGCGTAATATCCAATATTTCCGCCGGAAAATATACGATAGAGGTAACCGACCGTTACGGCAACCGAATTGTGCAAATCATCGAAGTTTTAGAGCCTGCACAGGCTTTGCAATTGAATCTGGTGGAACAACAGAATCAAAGTTGCAAGGATTCCCGCGACGCCTACGTCGTACTCGAAGCCGCCGGCGGTTGGGGTGATTACCAGTTCCGCCACGAATCCGATACCTATTTCAATAATGCATCGTCTTTTTCCGGCTTGGCAACCGGCGAGCATACGTTCTACGTAATAGATAAACGCGGCACAGTAGCGAGCCTTCCGATACGCATTACCGAACCCGAATACCTGCGGGCTGCGGTTGTTAAAGTCGATAGTGTCAAGTGCAAAGGGAATTACGATGGCCGGATTCTATTTGCCGTTACCGGCGGTACAGCTCCTTATTCGTTCAAGGAACTGGGCAGGGATTTCTGGCAGGCAGGGAATGAAGCGCAAAACCTGTCGGCCGGTTTGCACACATTTATCTTTACCGATAGCAACAACTGCAAAGGACAGGATACGCTAACGGTATATGTACCGGAACCGGATTCGCTTCTGTTCCGTAATATAAGCGTTACGCATACTACCTGCGGCGAAGATAATGGCCGAATCAGTGTGGAGATGCAGGGTGGAACACAACCTTACTATTACCGCTGGCTGGATTACAACAATCAGGTAATTGGCAATGAATCTTCCATTACCGATTTGAAACAGAACGGTCTGTACCGGCTGGAAGTAACCGATGCCAATGGTTGTACGCAACAAACGGAACAATTGATACAGCCATCGTCGTTGCCCCGTATCCTGAAGGTAGAAACGACGGATGTGCTGTGTTACGGCGAATCGAACGGTACGGCCAGGGTTACAACGGCAGAAGCAGGACAACCCTATTCGCCTTATACGCTTACTTGGTCGAATGGTGATACGGGCGAATACTCCGGCCGTTTCCCTCAAGGACAACATTCCGTAACGATTGCTGACGAAAACGGCTGTTCCTCGATTTATTACTTCGATATCGGCCAACCCGATTCGCTGCGCATCCGGTTCGTAGATGTCCTTGAACCGCATTGTTACGGCAACACGGATGCTTACATTCATACGGAAACTCTGGGTGGCGTCGGTGGTTATACCTACCTTTGGAATACAGATGCTACAACGCCTGACCTGGATAATATTCCCAAGGGCGATTATTGGGTTCGGGTGACGGATGCGAACGGATGCAGTTATACACGCTCAATTACGTTGAACGAGCCGCCTTACCTGTCGGTGGACTTGGGCGAAGATGTACGGATGTGTCCCGGAAATACGTATGTCATGGATGGTGGCGAATATGTAGCCCATCGCTGGTTTACGGAAAAGGGTGATGTAGGTTCAGGCCGTTATTTGTATGTAAGTGAAGAAGGTCATTATTTTCTGGAAGCGACTACACCCGACGGTTGTCCGGCTTGGGGTGATATGACTGTGTCTATCGGCGAAAATGCGTTGATAGCGGATATGTTGCTGGTTTCGGAAGCGATGGTAGGCGATACACTGGTTCTATTTGAACTGTCGAACCTTGCGCTCGACAGTTTGCAGTGGGAATACGATCGGGAGGCCTTCGAGCGGATAACACCGCAAAATGAATATGCGGGATTGCCATACGTATTGCAATTACGTTGCGGGAAAACGGGTATTTACAATATCGGCCTCTGCGGATATTCCGGCGGCTGTATCTCGTCGGTAGTCAAGCAGGTGGAAGTGCTGCCTGAAAGCGACAGGAGTCCGGATGACTGGTATACGATACTACCGATGATAACATCATTGAAACAGTATCCGAATCCAAGTAGAGGACAGTTTACGGTGGAACTGGAATTGCGTGAACCGGCGGAAGCGCGCTTCCTTATCTTTGACGTGGCATCCGGTGTCTGCCGCGATCAGAGAACGGAAAGCGATTCGGATATATACCGTATCGAATACAATTTACAAAATTTGGATCCCGGCGTCTATGTATTAATGGTAACGGTAGGGAATGAACGAAAACAAATCAAGTTGATTATTGAATAATGGATAAGCCATGTATGTAGTCGCTCGGCATAGTAACTGTTCTCCGCTGCAAATAAAAGCAATTTTATTGGCTTGTTTGCTGCTATTGACAAGTTTTGTGGCACATGCTCAAAGCGGCTACCCCGTACTTTTCGGCGACGATATGTCCGAAGCCACGAAGGAAGCCTATGAACAGTTGCGAGCGAAGGATGAGAATGCATCGGAAAAAGAAAAACCGGAACTGTATGAATCATTGAATAATGCAAAAGAAAAACTCCAGAATTTGGATCAAATCATTGCAGAAAAGACCCAATTGCTGACGGAACACTTCGGGGCTAACGGACAAACCGTTGGTTTTTACGGGTCGACCCATTTGGATAGCATTTACCAAAGCTATGAAAAAGTGTGGGATGACTTTGCCTTGTTTTTCTATTATGATAAACAAGTGCAAAGTTTATCCTATAAAATCAAGTATTCCGGCTGTTTCTTTGAACAAAACTACGGTATCCATTTGCCGGTAGATTCGGTTTAAAAAAACAAAATAAAAGATATATGGAGAATGATATTAGTTTTACAGTATGAATCGTTTATACATACGAAAATGAAAAAATACATTGTAACAGTGTTCGTTAGCCTTGTTTTCCTGACCGGCTTGCAAGCCGGGGAGCATGTTCGGTTGTTGTGCCGTCCCTGTTTGAAAGATTCTATCCTGTTGCGTTGGGCGCCGGCCGACAAGCAAACCTGGGATTTGGGTAACCGATACGGTTATCTGGTAGAGCGTTATACCATTCTTCGGGATGGACAATTGCTGGAGGACAAGGAGCCGGTTGTGTTAACATCTTCACCGCAAAAGCCGGCGCCATTGGCCATGTGGGAACCTTATCAGGAGGATAAATATGTATCTGTCGCCGCACAATGCATTTTCGGGGAACCGGAACCTGTTCCGATGGTAAGCCCCTCTACCATTGCCAGTAAATACAGGGAAGAGTTGAATCGCTTTTCTATGGCTCTGTATGCCGCCGATCAATCGGTTTTGACAGCCGGGCTTTCGGGTCTGTATTGGGTGGACAAGACGGTGGCGGCTAACGAAAAGTACCTTTATACGGTTCATATCGCCGCTCCGGATTCCATACCTGTGGATACGGCCTACACCTTTACCGGCTTGTCGGAATACCAGCCTTTGCCCAAGCCTTTGGAGCTGACTGCCCGTTGGGAGGATAAAAAAGTGCAATTATCATGGAATATCCTTTACCTGAATCCGATATACAATAGTTATATAGTGGAAAAATCGACGGATGGAAAGCATTATACAGCTATCAGCGAAAATGCGGTGGTGCAAGCTGTTGCTGAAAATACGGTTCCGGAATACGCTTACCGGAGCGATTCCCTGCCCGATAACCGGACTGTTTGGTACTATCGCGTGAAGGGTATCAATGCGTTTGGCGAAACAGGACCGCCCAGCGATTCGATTGTCGGGCATGGACGAATTCCGATTACTTACGCTCCGGTAATCGTTAATAAGGAAGTCATTAATAATAAATCCGTTCGCCTGCAATGGAGTTATCCCGACGAAATGAACCAATACATTACCGGCTTTCGGATTTATCGTTCCGACCGACCGACCGGTTCAAAGGAAAAGATTTTTGAAACGAAAAAAGCTTCCGACCGGGAATTTATTGACAAAAAACCCGATATGACCAATTATTATGTTCTGTCGGTTTTCGATGAAGAAAAGGAAAAAGTTTCACCGCTTCATACTTATGCGGAATTGATAGACAGTATTCCGCCACATACACCCTCCGGTTTGGTTGGACAGATAGACAGTTTGGGAATTGTCCGCTTAACATGGAGGCGAAATACCGATCGGGATATCAACGGTTACCGGATTTTCCGTAGCAACCATCCCGATTTTGAATTCCTGCTGATTAGTCCGGTCATGGTTACGGATACCGTTTTTGTTGATTCGGTGAATGTAAATACATTAAATAAAGCGATTTATTACCGATTGTGCGCGGAAGATCTGCGTCTGAACAGATCGGATTTCGGCAACCTGTTGGCATTGAAACTACCCGACAAAATACCTCCGGTTGCACCGGTCGTTCAAAGTGTGGAAGAACAGAAAAAAGGCTTGCAAATCACGTGGTTCAACAGCAGTAGCGATGATGTCGTTCGTCATCACATTTACCGGAAAACGAATAATGACACGGTTTTTCACTATTTGACCGGTATTGAAAGGCAGGCCGGTATCCAATCCGTTTATAAAGACAATAGCGTACAAGCCGGCGAAACCTATATTTATCAGGTGCAAGCTGAAGACGACAGCGGATGGTATTCTCCTTTTTCTTCTCCTGTCCTCAAAAAAGCGCCCGGAGAACCGGTAGAACAAATCGTATTGAAAAAACAGGAAAACCCGGATAAAATACGTTTGAGTTGGACGATTCAATCGAAGAAAAAGGTGGAGAGAGTATTGATATACAAAGCAATAAACGATGCTCCTATCCGGTTACTGGAGTATTCGATGGGAAACGACTATACAGATACTGAAATGGCTTTGGAAAAAACATATCGTTACCGGATAAAAGCAGTGTACGAAGATGGAAGTTCTTCCGAATTAAGTAATGAAGTCATCATAAAACGATAAGCTATGAAATGCAGAACACTCTTTTTAGCGGTTATTGTATCTTTTGCTTTAGGAACAAAAGCGCAGGACATTGAATCCGTCATCCAAGCTCCCCTTCTGTCTACCAATGGAGGTATCGCCATGAACCATATATTCACATTGACTCCCGGCGATACTACGGTAAGCCATCCGTACGCTTTCTATCTTTCCGGAAATCTGAATTTTAATTTTCTGGACGTAGTCGGTATTCCGTTATCATTTGCCTATACCAATCAACAGTTGACCAAAAACGTATCGTTGCCTTTCAATCGTTTTTCCCTGGCGCCGTCCTATAAATGGATGAAAGTATATGCCGGATATACCTCTATGCATTTTTCGCCCTATTCGCTGGCCGGCCACGAACTGTTTGGGGGCGGTGTTGAGCTAACGCCGGACAACGGCTTGAAAATCAGCGCCGTTTACGGAAGATTAAAGAAACAATCTTTCGGGGCAGATGATACCGATCCTTCTTTCCGGCGGATGGGAGGCGGATTCAGTGTGGAATACAAAAAGGAACAGTTCGATGTGGGAGTTAATCTTTTTAAAGCGCAAGATCTGCTGTCGTCCGAATATCTTGCACATCCCGACAGTTTGGATGTGTTGCCGCAAGACAATCTGAGCGGAAGTATCAAGGCCGGTATCTCTTTTATCAAAAATTTACGTTTGACTACGGAATACGGTATCAGCGCATTGAACCGGAATATCAATCCCTACGGGAATGCTACAGGAAATCGTTTCCGGATGTTGGAAACCGAAGGCGATCTGGCTGTTTTTCATGCGGTGAAAACCCAATTGACCTACACACAGCCTGCTGGTTCTATCGGAGCTACTTATGAAAAAGTAGATCCTAATTATACAACCATGGGCGCCTATTATATGACCAACGATTATGAGAATATGACCGCTAATTTTTCTACCGTTATCAAAAAAGTTAATATTGCGGTGAATGGCGGATATCAACGGGACAATTTGAGCAATCAAAAAAACAATACCTCGTCCCGGATAATTTATTCGGCCAACGTATCTTCCAATCTGACGGAAAAACTCAGTTTTGCATTTAATTTGTCGAATCTGCAATCTTACGTCTATATCAATGATATTTACGATCGGGTAACTCAAACCAATGAGTTCCAGAATCTGGACACGTTGAATGTAACCCAATTGAATTATACGGCGTCGCTCAATTCGTCTTATGTCCTGCAAAGCGCCAAAGAACAACGGCAGAGCCTTAATCTCAATTTTATGTACCAGAAATCGGCGGAAGCGCAACAATATTCCCGTTTTTCGGGAAATGATATTTACAACACCGGGGTTTCGTATCAACTTTCCGTATTACCGCTCAAACTCACTGCTTCTGCTTCCGTGAGCCACAATTACAACCGGATGCCGGAGGATATGTTCACGCAAGCAATGACTTATAATGTATCGTTGCAAAAAACGTTTTTCGAGAACTTGAAAAGTGCGTTAACGGCTACTTGCAGTCGCATGTCTAACCAGGAAGGGAAATTATCTAATGTAATGAATATTCGCATTAGCGAAGGATATGTTTTGGCACAAAAACACAATTTCAATCTCAGTCTGACCTTGTTGCACAGTGACAACCTGACTAAAAAGCGCTTACAATATGCCGCCAATCTTTCCTATGCTTATAACTTTAATATTACGGTTAGCAGGAAAGATCGGCGGCTGAAATTGGATTACGATTTCTAAACACTACTGACCGACAAACATGAAAATTAGCTGTTTTCGTTTGTTAGTATATTGATTTTTAGCTATTTGTGTTTTTATCATAAAACCTTACCCCCCTCCCTAAAAAAAGGCCAATTGTATAGCAACAGGACTTTTGTTTTTGCTTACAGTTCGTTTTGCATAGGCCCGCCGTCCTTCGGTTACTACCCACATCAAATCCAAATGACTGATCAAATGGATGCGGATCAA
>JAISYG010000150.1 GCA_031270075.1 Dysgonamonadaceae bacterium | reverse complement strand
AGGGTTTACCATCCACCAAAGCCTTGTATGCAGGGAAGCGGGGTGATATTTGCCGTTTCTTGAGTAGTGGGTCGGGAGGCATCGGAGTGGTGTCCGATAGTTACCGGCTACCGACATTGAATGAATTGCTATACGGAAAGATAAAAGGTACTAGCGATATTACCATTAGTATTCTTAATTGGACGTCTGCGATCCTTCATGGTAACTGGACGCGTATCGGCAGTATATCAAATCCAAATGATTGGAGTAATATTTCTTCTACGACGCCTACGGATGCCACAGGGCAATACACCGGTTTGAAGTCCGGTGGTAATTATAGCGGTTACGCAACCTTCCCCGCGTCGGGATACCGTTTTGGTTACAATGGTGGTCTGATAGTCGTTGGCGCAGGCGGCCTCTACTTGAACGGTTCGGCCTACGCTGGTACAACAACCACGTACTGCTTGACATTCAGCTCTACAGGGGTGGACTTTGGCTCCTCCACCCCTAGGGCAGACGCGTGCTCCGTCCGTTGTGTTCTCGAAGAATAGAACGGCACTTGTTTCCGATCATTCGATTTATTCGATTCATTTGATTTAGTGGGCGTTCGGCAGGACGCCGAATAAAATGAATATAAGTTGTTTCCCCTCGGAGCGGGTCGAATTAAAACAATAGAAATGCGAAAATGACATTATCGTAAAAACTATCGGTTATTGAGGATGGCATTCTTCCCGGCAGGCTCTGCCTGTTTTGTTTCCATCAGCAACAGCCTCCGGAATTTCAATATCTTACACCCGGGCAGGTTGTATATTTACTTTCTTCTGACTATCTTTGTAGCCTGTTTTTACATCAATCTATGCAACAACATATTCGTAATTTTTGTATTATCGCTCATATCGATCACGGTAAAAGTACTTTAGCCGATCGCTTACTGGAATATACCCAAACCGTTCAGGGAAAAGACCTGCAAGCGCAGGTGCTCGACGATATGGATTTGGAACGCGAACGCGGCATTACCATCAAGAGTCATGCCATCCAGATGCAATATATGTATAAAGGTGAAAATTATACGCTCAACCTGATTGATACGCCGGGACATGTCGATTTTTCCTACGAAGTATCCCGCTCAATCGCCGCCTGCGAAGGCGCTTTGCTGATTGTAGATGCTACGCAAGGCATTCAGGCGCAAACGATTTCCAACCTTTATATGGCTTTGGAACACGATCTGGAAATTATTCCCGTGCTGAACAAAATCGATTTACCCAACGCCATGCCCGAAGAAGTGGAAGACCAGATTGTCGACCTGCTGGGTATCGACCGGAAAACCATTATCCGCGCCAGCGGCAAAACCGGCGAAGGCGTTTACGCTGTTCTGGATGCTATCATCGAAAAAACACCCGCACCGAAAGGCGACCCGGATGCGCCCCTGCAAGCCTTGATCTTCGATTCCGTCTTCAATTCGTTCCGCGGGATTATTGCCTATTTCAAAATCATCAACGGCTCGATACGCAAAGGCGACTGGGTGAAATTTGTGGCTACCGGCAAAGAATACGAAGCCGATGAGGTCGGTATCCTGAAATTGGAAATGTCGCCGCGCGAAGAAGTAACTTGCGGCGATGTGGGCTATATTATTTCCGGCATCAAAGCATCGAAAGAAGTGAAAGTGGGCGATACGATTACCCACGTCAAACGGTCGTGCGACAAAGCCATCGAAGGTTTTGAAGAGGTGAAACCGATGGTCTTTGCGGGCGTTTATCCGATTGAAACGGAAGATTTTGAGAACCTGCGTTCGTCGCTCGAAAAATTGCAGTTGAACGACGCTTCGCTGACTTTCCAGCCGGAATCGTCCGTCGCCCTGGGGTTTGGCTTCCGTTGCGGATTCCTCGGTCTGCTGCACATGGAAATTATTCAGGAGCGGTTGGACAGGGAGTTTAATATGGACGTCATCACCACCGTTCCCAACGTTTCCTACAAAGTGTATGATAAACAGGGCGGCTATAAAGACGTGCACAACCCGGCAGGATTGCCCGACCCGACGCTCATCGACCATATTGAAGAGCCTTTTATCCGCGCTTCGGTGATTACGAGTACTGCTTACATCGGGCCGATTATGACGCTGTGCCTCGGCAAACGGGGTGTGCTGGTGAAGCAGGATTATATTTCCGGCGACCGGGTGGAGATTATCTACGACTTGCCTCTGGGCGAAATCGTCATCGATTTTTACGATAAGCTGAAAAGCATTTCCAAGGGTTACGCTTCGTTTGATTATCACATGCACGATTACCGTCCGTCGAAATTAGTGAAACTCGATATTTTGCTTAACGGCGAACCGGTAGATGCACTTTCTACGCTGACGCATGTAGACAATGCGGTTCCCTTCGGCCGCCGGATGTGCGAAAAACTCAAAGAACTGATACCGCGCCAGCAATTTGATGTGGCAATACAAGCGGCTATCGGGGCGAAAATCATCGCCCGCGAAACCATCAAAGCCGTGCGCAAGGATGTAACCGCCAAATGTTACGGCGGCGATATTAGCCGGAAACGTAAACTGCTCGAAAAACAGAAAGAAGGAAAAAAGCGGATGAAACAGGTCGGTAATGTGGAAGTTCCGCAAAAAGCCTTTTTAGCGGTCTTGAAACTGGATTAAATGAGTGTCATTATATTAGGCATAGAATCTTCCTGCGACGATACTTCGGCGGCGGTATTACGCGACGGCGTATTGTTGTCCAACATCATTGCCGGCCAGAAAGTGCACGAAGCTTACGGTGGGGTAGTGCCCGAATTGGCTTCCCGCGCGCATCAACAAAATATTATCCCGGTGGTTGAGCAAGCCTTGAAACAAGCGGGCGTCCGGAAAACGGATCTGACGGCGGTTGCTTTCACCCGCGGCCCCGGATTGCTGGGTTCGCTGCTGGTGGGCACTTCCTTTGCCAAAGGCTTTACCACCGCCTTGGATATTCCGATGGTGGATGTGAATCATTTACAGGCGCATGTATTGGCGCATTTCATCCGATCAACCGAAACGGATACCGGTTGTCCCCCATTCCCGTTTTTATGCTTGCTGGTGTCGGGCGGCAATTCGCAAATCATCCTTGTTCGCGCATGGAACGATATGGAAGTCATCGGACAAACCATCGACGATGCGGCGGGCGAAGCTTTCGACAAGTGCGCCAAAGTGATGGGCCTTCCCTATCCCGGCGGGCCGGTCATCGATCGTCTGGCGAAAGAAGGCAATCCCAAGGCGTTTCGTTTCAGCAAGCCGCAGATAGCGGGTTATGATTACAGTTTCAGCGGATTAAAAACTTCGTTCCTTTATTTGCTGCGCGACCGGTTGAAAGAAGATCCCGGTTTCGTCGAAGCACACCAAGCGGATTTGTGCGCCAGTCTGCAAGCAACCATTATCGACATCCTGATGGATAAACTGCAGAAGGCCGCCGCAGATCGGGGAATAAGAGAAGTAGCTGTTGCCGGCGGCGTTTCGGCCAATTCCGGTTTGCGGAAAGCCTTTGAGGATTATGCCGGCAAATACGATTGGAAAATCCATATTCCACCCTTTGCCTTTACCACCGACAATGCGGCGATGGTGGCAATGAGCGGATATTTCAAGTATTTGGAAGGCGAGTTTTGCGGAGTGGATGCTGCGCCCTTTTCAAGAGTAATACTATAACAATAGATAAAAATGAAGGCAAAAATTTTAGTTACCGGCGGAACCGGCTACATCGGTTCACACACTGTGGTAGAGTTGCAAAATTCGGATTACGAGGTAGTGATAGTGGATAACCTTTCCAATTCCAATGCGGAAGTAGTGGATGGCATCGAAAAAATTACCGGCATTCGTCCGGCCTTTCAACAGGTCGATTGCAGGGATAAAGAAGCGCTGGCCGGCGTTTTCAATCGCTATCCCGGTATCAAAGGAATCATCCATTTTGCGGCCAGTAAAGCGGTGGGCGAATCGGTTCAACAACCTTTGTTGTATTACCGAAACAATATTGTTTCCTTGTTGAATTTATTGGAAGCAATGCCGGAATATCAAGTGGAAGGCCTTGTCTTCTCCTCTTCCTGCACCGTTTACGGTCAGCCCGACCGTTTGCCGGTCGACGAAACGGCGCCTATCCTTCCGGCTACTTCCCCGTATGGGAATACCAAGCAGGTTGACGAAGAAATTATCCGCGACGCCATTCACGCCGGAGCGCCTTATAAAAGCATTATTTTGCGCTATTTCAATCCGATAGGGGCGCATCCTACGGCCGAAATCGGTGAATTGCCCAACGGCGTGCCGCAAAATCTGATTCCTTTCCTGACGCAGACGGCCGCAGGTATCCGCAAGGAATTGTCGGTTTTCGGTAACGATTACCATACGCCCGACGGCTCCTGCATTCGCGATTATATCAATGTGGTGGACTTGGCGAAAGCACATGTCGTTGCCGTGGAGCGCATGTTAAACAATCCATCGAATGCCCGTTTGGAATATTTCAACTTGGGAACCGGCCGGGGCTTATCCGTTCTTGAATTGATTCATACTTTTGAAGAAACAACCGGAGTAAAAGTGCCGCATAAAATTGTGGGAAGGCGAGAGGGCGATATTGAACAAATCTGGGCTGATCCGCGTTACGCCAATGAAGTATTGGGCTGGACAGCCGTCGAAACCCTTGAAGACACATTGCAATCGGCTTGGAAGTGGCAACTGAAATTAGGCGAGTAATAACTGGTCGAGAATCGTCATTGCCGCCATGGCTTCTACTATGGGTACGGCTCGTGGCAAAACACAGGGGTCGTGCCGGCCGGCGGCTTTCACAATCACTGCATTCCCGTTTGTATCTACCGTCGATTGCGGTTGCAACAGGGTAGCTATCGGCTTGAACGCTACGCGGAAATAAATATCTTCCCCGTTGGAAATCCCTCCTTGAATGCCTCCGGAATGATTGCTCCGGATGCCGATGCTGCCCGAATCCGTACGGTAAAACAAGTCGTTGACTTCCGATCCCCGTTGATGCACGCCTTCAAATCCCATTCCGTAGTCGAATCCTTTGGCGGCAGGGATGCTCATCATGGCATTAGCCAATGCGGCGCTCAGTTTTCCGAATACAGGGTTGCCTATACCTGCCGGAACTCCTTTACATACACAGGTGATAACTCCGCCAATCGTATCACCCACAGCCTGTACTTCCCGGATCAAAGCAGTCATTTGAGCGGCTGTTTCCCCATCGGGACAACGTACCGGCGTTTTTTCTATATTTCCGAAATCCAGTTCGGTATACGGTTTTTCCAAACGGATATTTCCTGCCTGCGAAGTATAGGCGACGATATGGATTCCGTTTTCGCGAAGCACGATTTTGGCCATAGCGCCTGCAACGACCCGCGCAATGGTTTCCCGCGCCGACGAACGTCCACCGCCGCGATGGTCGCGATGACCGTATTTCAAATACCAGGTATAATCGGCGTGGGAAGGACGAAAAACGTCTTTCAGATTATCGTAATCCTCAGAGTGGCAGTCGCTGTTCCGCACCATAAAAGCCATGGGTGCACCGGTCGTTTTTCCTTCGTAAATGCCGGAAAGAAATTCTACCCGGTCAGGTTCTTTGCGGGAGGTGGTTATATCGGACTGTCCCGGTTTGCGCCGGTTCAGTTCGTTTTGGATAAAATCCAGGTCTACCGTAATATTAGAAGGACAGCCGTCGATGACGCCACCGACAGCCGTTCCGTGCGATTCTCCGAATGAGGTTAAGCGGAATATGTTGCCCCAAGTATTCATTGGATGTTTTCTTAGCCGCAATGACAGCCCTGTTCGTCGTTTGACCTCTCACAGCTTCCGCAATCGCAGCCGCCCGATTGGGTTAAAGCCGCAATTTCTTCGGGAGTGGCTTCGTGTACATCCATCACTTCCCCGTCAAAATGCAGCGTTTCGCCGGCCAGCGGATGATTGAAATCCATGACCACCACGTCGGATTTGATTTCCAATATCGAACCCATCATGCGATGTCCGCTCGCATCCATCATCGGCAGGGTTTGACCTTCAACCACCCGTTCGTCATCGAATTTCCCGTCGATTTCAAAGATGTTTTTTGGTAATTCCACACAATATTGTTCGATGTATTCGCCATAGGCTTCTTCCGGACTTAAAACGAAAGAAAATCGGTCGCCCGTTTCCAGGCCGGCAATATTTTTTTCAAATGCTTCGAGCATCATACCCATGCCGAACATAAAAGTAAGCGGATGCTCGCGGGTAGCTTTTTCCATCAATTCTTTTTGTCCGTCATCATCCACTGTCAAGTCGTATGTCAGTGATACCATTTTTTCGTCTGAAATTTTCATCTTGCTTGTTTCTTTAAATTTGAATGGCAAAGGTACGGTTTTCTTTTGAAATATGTTTGCTTTCTTTCCGGAACTTTTCCTGTGAGCAATAGTTGCCTGTGTTTAAGGCAACGCATCAACACGAAGCCATTCTTATTTCTTGTATAAAGGCCCATAGGCCCGACAAGCGCGATAATCGGCGCCCTCTTTGTCCATACCGAACGACGCCCAGGCGGCGGGACGATAAATCGCCTCGTCGCTCACATTGTGCATGCATACGGGGATGCGCAACATGGAAGCCAGCGTAATCAAATCGGCTCCAATGTGCCCGTAACTGATCGAACCGTGATTGGCGCCCCAGTAATTCATTACCGAATACACATCCTTGAAGTTGGGATGGTTTGTCAGGCGAGGCGCAAACCAGGTGGTAGGCCAGCCTTTGTCCGTGCGTTCGTCGATGATTCGGTGGATTTCGGGGTCAATATCCACCGTCCAGCCTTCGGCTAACTGTAATACGGGGCCAATGCCTTTTACTAAGTTCAGGCGAACCATGGTACAAGGCATTCCTCCTTTCGACAGAAATTTGGAAGAAAATCCGCCGCCCCGGAAATACTCCCGGTTGGCCGGCATCCAAGTTGTTGCGTCCAGGCAGGCATTAGCTTCCGCTTCGGTGATATCCCGGAAAGGCTTCATGGCCGGTCGGTCGGCTGTATCGTTTTGGCGCCCGCTTCCGTCCAATGTGGCGGCGCCCGAATTGATTAAGTGAATCATGCCGTTGGCGGCCAAGCCATCCAATTTCTTTCCCGTAACCCGTTCCACCGCTTCGGGACTCCAATAGGTGCGGACGTCGGCGAAAATCTGCGCCGTATTGGTCAACAGATAACCGAACAGCATGGCGGCGCCGTTTAATGAATCGTTTTCCGTTGCCAAAATATAAGGCGCACGGAGGCCCGACCAGTCGAAGGAAGAATTGAGGATGGCTTCGGTAAAATCGCCGTTCGGATAAAAATCCGTCCATTGGCGTTGCCCCTGGAAACCGGCGGCAATAGCGTTGTGTCCCAGCGATTCTTCGCCGAATCCCATTGCTTTCAACTTCGGGTTGCCGGTCATCAAATCGCGAACAATCAAAGTCATTTTGACAATAAACTCCCAATCGGCGTCGCGTTCCCGGCGGGTTTTTATCAAATGCGGTTTATTGATCGTGTCTTCGCCTTCCCGGCAATGCGCCTGTGTCCAGGCCAGCGCTTTTTCGTACTCCTCTTTGTCGTAAATGCCCAGGGTGATGCGGCGGATAATTTCCACTTCGTCGATGCCTTCACAACGCATACCGAGATAATCTTCAAAGAAATCGGTGTTGACGATCGATCCGGCAATGCCCATACAAACGGCGCCGATAGAAAGATAGGATTTGCCGCGCATAATGGCTACCGCTAATCCGGCTTTGGAAAAGCGTAGCAGTTTTTCTTTTACATCCGCTGGAATTTCGGTGGTTCCGGCGTCCTGCACATCGCGTCCGTAAATACCGAAAGCGGGCAAGCCTTTTTGGGCGTGTCCGGCTAATACGGCGGCCAGATAAACGGCGCCCGGCCGTTCCGTTCCGTTAAAACCCCAAACGGCTTTGACGGTATGTTGCTCCATGTCCATCGTTTCGCTACCGTAACACCAGCAAGGCGTAACGGTGATGGTAACTCCTACGCCTTCGTTTCGGAATTTTTCGGCGCAGGCGGCGCTTTCGGCTACCCGGCCGATGGTTGTGTCGGAAACAACGCATTGCACCGGCGTTCCATCGGGGTATTTCAACGTAGATGTTAATAACTCGACCACGCTCTTGGCCATATTCATTGTCTGATTTTCCAGCGATTCACGGATTCCTCCCATTCGTCCGTCGATGACGGGGCGAATGCCTATTTTCGGCCATTGGCCTTGATACCTGTTTTTCATTCGGATATTCTGTGTTTATTTAGGTAAATTAAATGCAATTCTCAATTCATCCATTTGTTCTCTGCTCATGCCTTGCGGTTCGAATCCCATGGATTGGGCGGTAAGGTAGATCTGCGCCGATTTGGATAAGGTATCCACCTTGTCAAAGGCTTCCATAATATTTTCGCCTACAGCACAAACGCCGTGTTTTTCCCACATCACCACGTCGTATTCGTCTAATTCGCGGATGGTGGCGTCCGCCAGATCGAACGAGCTGGGCAGGGCGTAGGGAATAATGCCCAATCCGCGCGGACAAAACGCCCGGGTTTCGGGAATCATGCTCCACAGCAGATAGGTCAATACATCCTTTTCGAGAAATGCCGGATGGTGGGTCATGGCAATTAAATCGGTGGGATGGGTGTGCAGCACGGCTTTGTAGTCCGACCCCTTGCCAATTAGATAGTTGTGCATCGATAAATGCGATGCCAGTTCGGAAGTCGGCTTCACCGGCCGATCGGCTATGATTACGTAGTGGCTGCAATCGTCTAAGATACGGATGACCGAGCCGTTTTCCATCGGCCGGCGCGCCAGATCGCGCATCCGCATGTTGGTTCCCTTGCAGAAGAAGTAAGCGCCTTTCAGGTGTGGCAGCTTCCGTCCGATGGGAACGATGTCGCTGATGGCGGACATCTTCCGTATCTCATCGTCCACCGTATCCGTTATATTGAGAGTGATATTTCCGCCGTTGCGTTCTGCCCAACCTTTTTGCCACAGATAACCCGCCACTTCGGCCACTTCACCGATTTGCTTCTCAAGCTCAAACCTGTTTCCTAATATACTCATACCTCCCATTCTTAATTCTTAACTCTTAACTCTTAACTCTTAATTCCATACCTCTCCTCCGCAATCTCTTTCAACGCTTTACTCCGGGTGTTGGGCGTCCAAATCACCCCTACAACCAAGGCTATAACGAGCAATCCGACCATAATATTGCCTGCCGTATAAAAACCTGCCGATGCATATACGCCGGTAAAAACAAACGACCATATAGCCGCTCCGCCCCGTACAATAAAGAACATCACTCCCTGAGCGGCGGCGCGGTAGCGGGCGGGGAAAAGTTCCGAAGCCCACAGCGCATAAAACGCCTGAACGCCAAAGCCCGCATGAACACCCCACAGAATGACAAACGCCCAAAGAGCCGTGGTGTTGGTAATTCCTACAAAAGTAAGGATTACCCAAGCCGCAACGCCCAGCGAGGTGCCGAAAGCATATAAAAGCCGTTGGTTGATTTTATCGGACAATAATGCAAAGCCGAAAAAAGAAAACAATGCCGTCAGACCCCACATGGCCATTTGCAGGAAGTTGGCGGATTCGTTGCTCAGTCCTCCGGCGGTTTCGTAGACGTGCGGCATAAAGAAGCCCATGGCGCCGGCTACGAAATTCCAGGTCAGATAGATACCTACCAAAAAGACGATGGTTTTTACATTGATGCTATTGGTGAACAGTTCTTTGTAGGGATGTTCCCGTTTATGGACGGATGTTTGCGCTTTTAGTTCGACCCATTCCGCCGATTCGTTGAGTTGGCGCTGTAAAAGCCATGCTATGAATGCTACAATGAATAGAGTAAAGAATATCAGTCGGTTGCCGAATAAATCGAGTGTTGCTGCATCGCCGGTTTGTAATATCCATGCGCCTAAACTGCGGACTTCATTGCCCAGAGGGCCGGTAGGCGAGAACAGCCAGCCCAACAGGAAAATAATAGCCGGCCCGATAGACCAGGCAAACTGCGAAATGCCGATGTTCCGCCCACGGTTATTCACTTCCGAAGTTTCGGAAATATAGGTCCATGAAGCGGGAACGCCCACGCCGACGGAAATCCCTGTGATCAGGAAACCGACGATTAGCATCGGAAAATTGAACGACAGCATGATGATGGCCACACCCAACATGTAGAGCAACATATTGTAGGTGTAAATGGTTTTCCGCCCGTATTTGTCGGCGAGTCGTCCGCCGATGATGGCGCCCAAGGCGGCTCCGAAGCAATTAGCGCTCAAAGCGTTGAGCCAGCCGAGGTCGGTTTCCGTCAACCGCAGGTAATTTTGCCAGAGCGTCAGTCCGCTGGCGCCCGCAACAATCGAACCGGCATCGAGGTAATTGGTCAGCGATACGGCGATTGTGCTTTTCAGACTCCCTTTTTGATGTTCCATACGTTCCGTTATCTTTTACTTGTTACTTCTTTTTCGTATTGCTGAATGTCGGCAATGTATTCTTCGCCGACCGGGATGTTGTTTTTCAAACAGAAATAGTCCCAAACGGCATTCCATGGCAAGCTTTTGGCTTCTTCCAGAAGCGCCAAACGTTCAAAATACCGGCCGCCGGCTTCGTACTCGCGCAGCCGACCGATGGGTTCCAGCAGCGCCTGCAAAAAGGCTTTCTGCGTAGCGCGGATACCGATTACATAAGCGCCTAAACGGTTGATAGACGCATCGAAATAATCCAAACCGATGTGCACGCGGTCTAAGGCGCCGGCGCGGACAATTTCTTTACTCAAGTCCAGCACATCGTCGTTCAGAATGGTTACATGGTCGGAGTCCCAGCGAATCGGCCGGCTTACGTGCAGCATGATTTCCGGTGTAAACAGCAGCAGGGAAGAAATCTTATCGGCAATGCTTTCCGAAAGATGGAAATGCCCCGTGTCGAGGGTAACCATTTTCTGTTTCTTCGCGCCGTAACCCAGGTAGAAGTCGTATGACCCCACCGTATAACTTTCCAAACCGATGCCGAACAACTTCGCTTCGATGCAATCCTTCATGTTTTTGTATTCCTCGGCGAAGATCTCGTCTAAGGATTGTTCCAACAGTTGGCGGTATTTCAAGCGGTTGACGGTAAAATCCTTCGAGCCGTCGTGAATCCAGAGGTTCATGATGCAGGGGTCGTTCTGGAATTTCCCCATTGCTTCCGAAATACGACGGCAGCGTTTGGTGTGCTCAATCCAGAAAGCGCGGATGGACTTGTCGGGATTCGCCAGCGTCAGTTCGCCGCTCTTGGGATGCCCGAAAGAGGTGGAATTGAAATCGAGTTTCAGTCCTTTCTCTTTCGCCCATTGCATCCAGCCGGCGAAATGAGCCGGTTCCAGAGCATCGCGGTCAACTATTTCCCCTCCGAAATCGCCGTAAATGGCATGCAAATTCAGGCGATGACTGCCGGCTACCAACGTCAGTACTTTTTCGATATCCTGACGGATTTCTTCCATGTTTCGCGCTTTGCCCGGATAATTGCCCGTAGCCTGGATGCCTCCTCCGCCCAGATTGCCGAGATTTTCAAAGCCGGTTACATCGTCGGCCTGCCAGCAATGGATGGAGATGGCTATTTGCTGCAGATCTTCCAATACCTTTTCAGCATCAACACCCACGGCGGCGTAGCGTTCTTTTGCTATTTCATACGCTTTTTGAATGAGTTCGTTTTTCATACTTTATTCTTTTTTTAATTTGATTTAAACTTGCGGGTAAATGATTTCCGGCGAAACCGAACGGCGAATGATGGTCCGTATTTCATCCAACGATTGCACCACGTCCAAACCTTTGGCCTGCATCATCACATTGCCGAGGGCAGTGGCTTCGGAGGGGCCGGCAACTACGGGAATGCCTGTTGCATCGGCCGTCATCCGGTTCAAAAGCTTGTTTTGAGAGCCGCCGCCAATCACATGCAGTTTTTCAATTGGGAATGGAGCCATTTTTTGCAAACTGTTTAGCACTTCCTTGTATTTCAATGCCAGGCTGTCGAAAATGCAACGGATCAGTTCCGCATGGGTTTCCGGGACTTTTTGGTTGTTTTGCCGGCAATAAGCGGCAATCGCGTGCGTCATGCTTTCCGGATGGGCGAAAGACGGATGGTCGGGATTGATTACGGATTGAAAGCCGGCTACCGACCCGGACAGTTCCACTATTTCGGAATACGTGTACCGGCACCCTGCGGCTTCCCATTCCTTGCGGCACTGCTCCAAGAGCCACATGCCGGTAATGTTTTTCAGGAAACGGGTAGTGCCTTCCACGCCACCTTCGTTGGTGAAATTCAGCCGGTAGCTTTCGTCCGTGATAATCGGTTCTTTCACTTCGATGCCCATCAACGACCAGGTGCCCGAACTGAGATATGCAAAGTTTTCGTTCTCGGCCGGAACCGCCGCCACAGCCGAAGCTGTATCGTGCCCCGCCACAGCAATCACCGGAATGGGGGGAAGTCCGCATTCCCTGGCAATGCTTTCCTGCAAGTTGCCGATAATCGTACCGGGCATGACAAGGGTTTGCATGACAGAAGGACGAATGTTCATCGCCTCGAACAGTTTAGGCTCAAAGTTTTTTGTCTTCGGATTCAATAATTGCGAAGTGGAAGCGATGGTATATTCGCAAACCTTCTTTCCCGTTAGAAAATACGATAAGGCGTCCGGCATAAACAGGATGCCCTGAGCGGCTTTCAAGGGGGAAAAGTTTTCGCCCCTGGCGGCAAACAGTTGATAAATACTGTTGAAATTCATGATCTGGATACCTGTCAAATCATAAACCTCTTGCTTGGGAATCTGTTTGAAATAGGCTTCCGGCGCGCCGTTGGTATAGGGGTCGCGGTACGAACGCGGCTGACTCAGCGGCGTCCCGTCTTCGCCTATGTAGACGAAATCCACGCCCCAGGTATCAATTCCGATGGCGTCGAGCCGGATGTTTTGCGAAACAGCTGCGGCCAATCCTTCTTTCAGCGCTTCGTACAGGGCGAAAATATCCCAATAGTATTTATCCCCGACGCGGACGATTTTGTTGGGAAAGCGGGTTAACTCTTTTAATTCGACGACGTCCTTGTGCAACGTTCCTAACATGGAGCGTCCGCTCGTGGCGCCTATATCGAAGGCAAAAAAATGATGGGCTTTCTCTTTCATCTCTTTTTACCAGAAATAAATATAAAATGCTATACAGGCAGCCACTACACCCAAAGAAGCAATAACATCCCACTTATTCCAGCTTTTCCGGATAAGCGTTTTGTAATCGCCTGTAAAAGTGATTGCCTCTATTTGTTGAGCGGTTGGTTTCGGAGTAAAGAAAGATACTGCTATCATTAACAGTACAATGAATACAAGCAACCATATTTCAAATATAAGCCAGTTCGTTTGCCAGAACCACGTGGTGGATTCCCATAACCAGCCGTCCATTACGTTTTTACCTGTGTTGGTAAAGATATTGGTCAGCAAACGTATCATACCTATAATAAATCCTGCTATCATACCTGTTTCACCGGCTTTGG
>JAISYG010000072.1 GCA_031270075.1 Dysgonamonadaceae bacterium | reverse complement strand
TTTGCTGACATTGGTTTATTTTTACCCCGCTTTCGAAGGCAAAATCCTGCAACAAGGGGATATCACAAATTATCAAGGCATGGCGCACGAACTGGAAGAATACGGAAAACTTTCGGGATGGACCGGTTCGATGTTCGGCGGAATGCCCAGCTACCACATTACCGGCTACAACACCGGAATAGATTTTATGGGCTATGTCCGGAATAATGTTTTAGGATCCGTTCAATCCGACACCTCAGGCCCTATCTTGATACTACTGATTAGCGCTTATCTGTTATTTCTGGTCTTGGGCGCTCCGTGGTGGCTATCCGTTGTGGGCGCTATTGCGATGGCGTTTTCTTCCTACAATATTATTATCATCGAAGCGGGGCACATCACCAAAGCGTGGACATTGGCGTTCGTACCTTTACTGTTATCCGGCATTTTTTTGATATTCAAACGAAAATATTGGATAGGATTTGTCGTTTTTACATCGGGATTGGCTTTTGCTATCGGAGCGAATCATTTGCAAATTACTTACTACACCGCTTTATTTTGCGTCCTTTTGTTTATCGGATTCTGGGTCGATTGCATCCGGAAAAAAGCCTGCAAACATGCGGGGCTGGCAACCGGCATCTTAATTGCCGGAACTGCACTGGCATTACTGTCATCCGCCCGTAATTTGTATCTCAATTACGAATCCGGACAGGAAAGTATGCGGGGAAAAGCCGAGTTAACTCCTCCGGACGCAGATGAAATCGAAAAAACGGTTTCGACCGGCTTGGACAAGGATTATGTTTTTGTATGGAGTTACGGTAAAGCGGAAACCCTTTCGCTGCTGATTCCCAATGTGATGGGAGGCTCATCCGGAGGCACTGTGGGCAAAGATTCGCATTTATACAAAGAATCGAAAGCGCACAACGTACAAGTGGGAAAAGACGGCGTGCAAACCTATACCTATTGGGGTGAAAAACCTTTTACATCCGGCCCGGTATATTTCGGGGCTGTTATTTGTTTCCTGTTTTTATTCGCTCTCTTCATTGTGCCCAAGAACTTCAAGTGGTGGCTGTTAGGAGCGACCGTATTCTTTATTTTCCTGGCTTGGGGTCGGAACTTTGCCGCATTCAACGATTGGATGTATTATCATTTTCCTTTATACGGTAAATTCCGTGCCGTGGAAATGGCCCTCGTCATCCCGGCTTTTACTTTCCCTATTTTAGCCGTATTGGCTATTAAAGAATTGATTAAAAACAATATTCCTGATAAAAAACTTGTCCGGTCGTTGCAATGGTCGGCCGGAATCACTGCCGGCATTTGTCTGCTGCTCTGGCTGGCGCCCGGCGCATTCTTCCATTTTGAATCTACTTACGATGCTCAATTTCAAAGCCAAGCGCCGGAATGGTATTATTTTTCTTTGCTCGAAGACCGGAAAGATTTGCTGAGCGCCGACGCCTTGCGATCGTTTATATTCATTGCCTTGTCCGCCGGACTGATATTCCTTTACATTCAATCGAAAAACCGACGGAAAGTACTGCCTTTTGTAGCAGCCGGACTGCTGATTCTCGTTTTAACCGATTTGTGGTCGGTAGATAAACGCTATCTGAACGAAAAGAATTTCCTGAACAAAAAGAATTATAAAGAACAACAATTCCCCAAATCCGTATCGGATAATCATATCTTACCAGATCCGGCGCTTTCTTACAGGGTATTGAATCTCAACAATCCTTTCAACGAATCGCGCACTTCCTATTATCATAAATCCATCGGCGGATATCATGCAGCCAAATTGGGACGCTACCAGGATTTGATTGACCGCCGGCTGACGAAGGAAATTCAATCCATCATTGCTGTTTTCCAAACGGCGACTACGCTCGAAGATTTAGCCCATGTCTGCGAAAACTGTCCGACATTGAATATGCTGAATGCCAAATACATTGTCTATCATCCCGAACAACCGCCGTTAGTCAATCCCTACATCAACGGAAACGCCTGGTTTGTACAATCCTACCGCTTTACGGATACGCCCGACGATGAAATGGCCGCTCTGGAAACGCTGGATCCGAAAACGGAAGCGGTATTGGATAAACAATTTGAAAACCCGTTAGCCGGTTTGCAGATTATCCCCGATTCGACCGCATCCATCGAAATGACGGCTTATTATCCGGACAAAGTCGAATATCAGTCCTCTGCCGCACAAACCGGATTAGCCGTATTTTCCGAAATCTATTACAAAAACGGGTGGAAAGCATTTATTGACGGCAAACAAGTTCCCATCAGCCGGGCAGACTGGCTTCTGCGGGCGTTGGTAATCCCTGCCGGCGAGCATCACATCGAATTTGTGTTCGACCCGGACGATGTGCAAATGGCGGGAACGGTTACTACCGTATTTTCCGGTTTGTTGCTGTTATTGATTATCGGCTCCATTGTTTATGTTGTCATGGCAGGCTTGACCCGTCATCCCAAGCGTATCGTTAAAAAGTAAGCATATCCATGAGCCTATCAGTTATCATCTGTACTTACAATCGGGAAAAGTATCTTTCGCCCTTGTTGGAAAGCATTGTATCGCAAGACTATCCGTGTGAAGCGTACGAAATCGTATTAATAAACAACAATTCCATCGACCGGACGGAAGCATTGTGCAAGCAATTCGGTCAATCGCATCCGGATGTTCGTTTCCGCTATTTCGTAGAAACGCAACAAGGCCTGTCTTACGCCCGCAATCGCGGCATTGCCGAAAGCCATGGCGACCTGCTGTTGTATGTCGATGACGATGCTACTGTTTTCCCAAACTACCTGCAAGCCTATTCCCAATTTTTCCGGACCTATCCGGATATACTCGCAGCCGGTGGCCCGATTATCCCTTTCTACGAAGGAACGCCACCTGCATGGCTGACGCATTTCACGAAAGAATTACTCACCGGTTATTTGTACAGGGGCAATAAAACCGGCTTTTTTACCAACGGCAAATATCCCGGAGGCGGTAATGCCTGCTACCGGAAAACCTTTTTCAAACAATTCGGCCTTTTCAATGTCGAATTGGGCAGGAAAGGTAAGAGTTTGATTGGAGCCGAAGAAAAAGACCTCTTCAGCCGTTTTCTTGCCGCTGGAAACAAAATCGGATATGTTCCCGAAGCAGGTATCTATCATTACATCCCGCCTGAAAAACTGACGCGCGAGCATCTCGTACGCCTGTCTTATTCCATCGGCAAGAGCGAACGAATCCGTACCCGCTCCATAGCTCCCTCTGTCTACTTCAAGCGGATTTTTTCCGAATGTATTAAATGGGGGGCGACCGTGGCGCTGTTTTTTTTGTACCTGTTGCGTTTTCGGTACGATAAAGGGATAAAACTGCTTGAATTTCGGTACCATGTAACGCAAGGATTGCTTGGATTAAAAGCCCCCCAATGAGCCAACAAACATCGGGAAGCGTTTCGTTTACCGCTTTTGAGCTTATCTCACTAATACCGGCGTTTTGTATTTGTGTCCAATTCCATACATATCAAATACTTCCAGATAAACGATGTAAATTCCCGAAGGAAGTTTTCCGCCGGAAACGCCTTGTCCGTTCCAGTAAATCACCCCCTGCCGACCTAACAGTTCGTTGTTCAGAATCGTACTCGCTTTCCGTCCGGCGGCATCGTAGATAAATAACCGGGCGTTGTAACCGGATTTATCCAAACTATATCGAATGCCATACAGATCATTTCCCAAAGCCGGATATTCTATGGTAATGAAAGTATTATCGGGATTTGTGATACCGGTTTGTTCCGCGTATTGAGAATTGATGTAACCGGGTGTTCCGAAACCGCTTTGATTGGTTGCCGACGCCCAACTATTCGCATCATCTGCCGGAAGATTGTAATGAATCCGTTCCAATGCTACACCTTTTTTATCGGAAACGCCCTTGGAATGCATGGATTCATTATAATAGAACTGGTCTACAATTTCGTTCGTTATATTATTTAATATCACAGCGCAACCGCTTGTATTAGCGAGCGAAGGCATGGATGCGGGTTCGATAAAGAACGATTCGTCCCGGCAAATAAAAAATTGACAAACCAGATTCCGGTCTTTGGTTACCACCACATATTCTTGCGGATGTAAAAACAAAGGCAAAGCCGTCAGCGGATAAATGGTATTGAACGAACCATCGGACGGTTTGCGGCTGGTAATACTCAAATAACGCAAATCCAACACCTTATCCGAACGGTTGTACAACTCCACATATTCATTGCCACCGGTAGGCTCATTGAACAGAATCTCGTTGATAATCACATCCTGGGACAAGGCCTCGAAAGCATTGCCGATAGCTACCGAAGTTGAACCAATCAATCCGTTACCGGAACGATCTTTCACACCGGACAAAGAAAGTTCGATTAATTCCCCTTGCGGCGGAAACCGGTTCAATTGTATCGTCAACTCCGTAGCTTGCGGACTGTTCGCCTCCAGATGGGTAATCTCATATCCTGTTTCGGCAATCGAATAGGATTGAGGATCCAAGAGTAAACTCCGGTTCATGGGCTTGGAAAAAACGATACCCATTTTATTCTCTTCCAATAAAGAAATAGAATGGATAACAGGGGGTATAACATCGGGATTCTCCGCCTGAATGGAATTGATTGTGCCCGGAGTTCCACCCGAAGCATCCGTCGAAGCCGACCAGTTTTCCGCCGTATTCGAGCGATTAGACAAATCAATACATTCCAGCGACCAGCCGCCGCTCGATTTTTTCGCATTGTCCCTGTACATGGCATCGGAATATTCAAACCACGCAATTATTTCGTTTTGTGTATTCCCGAACATCAGCAGTTTGCCGGTATTAGCTAAAGTCGGGAATGACGCCACACCATTGACATTGATGCCGGAAAACCAATCGATGGTTGTAGTTTTACACAAAACAAAATAACTGTGCGGAGCTATGATTTTTTCGGGTAAAGCGTAAGCTTTATCGCCATAATAGAAGAGGCCATCCTTTAATTGGAAGGTTTTACCGGTAGTGTTGTACAATTCCACGTATTCCGGATTGTCGGAACCGGTTCCCGGATTGGCCATGATTTCACTGAATACAATATCTCCCTCGCGTGGAAAATCAGTTCCCGAATTCGGATCAACTCCTGGGTCGCCGCCACCGGTTCCGTTATCGTCTAAGACTTGTACTGTGAAATTGTCGAAGAAGAAATGCTCGTTGCGTGTAGATGTAAAAGCACAAACAATTCCAAACCAATTACTTGTAATTACATCCTGAATATTGCAACTTCCTTCCAAGTTAAAATCGGATTCCGTGTCCAAACGCGAATACAAATTGAATTTCCCCGTTGCGTCTAACTCGGCCTTAATACTTATGGATACCGAAGCTCCATCCAAACGCTTTTTTTCGCCGGTAATCAGGGTTTTGTTGTTACTTCCCTTTTTCGATTGCATCAGACAAATGTTTTTATCTGTATAACCGATGCGGACAAAAAGTCCGTTCAGATCGCCGGTTAAATCCGCTTCATCGCTTGCCAGATATACTTTGGTATAGTTGGAAGCCGTAGGATTAAAAGTCATTTTTACATCAAACTCCCACCGGGTATTCGACACAATACTCGATGGCGTTCTTAATTGAGAGGGTGAATGTTTGGTTACCGAATACAGTTGCAACTGCAACGCTTCGTTAACCTTAAACTCGGAAACATCGCCTGTCCAACTAACTTCACGAGGGGTAGTGGTTCCATTTTGGAATAATCCATCGTTAAAGTTATCACTAAACTGTGCAAATGCAGTGATCGACTGCAAAACAACAAAAATAAAAATAATTTTCTTCATCTGAATGAATGTTTTAGTTATTATTACTAATTTTGCAGGCCCAGAGTTCCTGCGTTGTTGGCTTTTGGCTATATTAACATCGTGCAGGTTCTGGCTCTGCAGTTTCCGGCGGCTAATATATCCGTTGCAAATGTAGAATGATTTTTTGAAAATACAAATACTATTTATAAGAAATTTTTTAAAATTGAAAGAACAATGAGAGTGGCTATTGTTGGAGCAAGTGGAGCGGTAGGTCAGGAATTTTTGCGTGTTCTGGAAGAACGGAATTTTCCGATGGATGAGTTGATATTGTTCGGTTCATCGCGCAGTGCAGGCAGTGAATATCTTTTTCGCAGTCAATCGTACACGGTAAAAGAATTGAAACACAACGATGATTTCAAAGGTATCGATATTGCTTTTGTATCGGCCGGTGCGGGGACTTCACGTGAGTTTGCGGAAACCATTACCAAGCACGGCACAATCATGATCGATAACTCCAGCGCTTTCCGGATGGATGCCGATATTCCTTTGGTAGTTCCGGAGGTCAATGCAGCCGATGCCAAAAATCGTCCGCGGGGCATTATCGCCAATCCGAATTGTACGACTATTCAAATGGTGGTGGCGTTGAAACCCATAGAAAACCTTTCGCATATCCGGCGCATTCATGTGGCGACTTACCAGGCGGCATCCGGAGCGGGAGCCGCAGCCATGGCCGAATTGGAAAACCAATACAAGCAAATCGCCGGCGGCCAACAGCCGATGGTCGAAAAATTCGCTTATCAATTAGCATACAATCTGATTCCGCAAGTGGATGTATTCACCGACAACGGTTATACAAAAGAAGAGATGAAGATGCATAACGAAACGCGTAAAATTATGCATTCCGATGTAAATGTCAGCGCCACTTGTGTACGCGTACCCGCTTTGCGTGCCCATTCCGAAGCGGTCTGGCTTGAAACCGAGCAACCACTTTCGCTCGAAGAAGTACGAAAAGCATGGACGAAAGCCGGCGGAATCGTCGTGCAGGACAACCCGGAAACGAAAGAATATCCGATGCCGTTGTTTGTAGCGACAAAAGATCCGGTCTATGTAGGCCGTTTACGGAAAGATCTTACCCATCTCAACGGATTGTCGTTCTGGTGCGTGGGCGATCAAATCAAGAAAGGAGCGGCTTTGAATGCCGTGCAAATTGCCGAGTATTTGATCAAGGAAAAGAATGTATAATCCGATGAGAGCCGGTATCAACACTTGCCGCTCTTAGCACACCAAACAAAAAACGGATGCCTGTTTTTTCAACATTCATCCGTTTTTTTGTTTTTTCGAGCAATATACGAACTACGTCGTAGGTATTTCCCGTTTAAAACTTTGCCGCAAAGAAATCATCGTTTCAGTCGAAATGACTCCGGGAATTTCCTGGATACGACCGTTCAATAACGCCATAAAATGTTCGTTATCGCAGGCATAAAGTTTAATTAACATGGTGTAAGGCCCCGTTGTAAAATGACATTCCACTACTTCGGGAATCTTTTCCAATTCCGGAACCACATCTTTATACATGGAACCTCGTTCCAATTTTACTCCGATATATGTACAAGTATTGTAGCCCAGTGTTTTCGGGTTAATGAAATATCCGGATCCAACAATGACTTTCATCTCAATCATCTTCTGCACCCGTTGATGAATGGCCGCCCGCGATACACCGCAAGCTTCCGCCACATCTTTAAACGGAATCCGGGCATTCTGGGAGATAATCTCCAAAATCTTCCGGTCTAATTTATCAATTCGCTCCATATTACTTTATTATCTCAAGTAATTCTACTTCAAAAATCAATGTGGAGAAAGGTTGAATTTCCGCGCTCCGTTCCTGTTCACCGTAAGCCAAATCGGAAGGAATATAAAAAATGTATTTAGAGCCTACAGGCATCAACTGGATACCTTCCGTCCAACCTTTAATTACCCCATTCAACGAGAATTGACGAGGATCGCTCCCTTCGTTTGAATCGAATACTTCATCTTTGATGTTTGTACCTTTGTAATTCACTTTTACCACATCGGTTGCAGCCGGTTTCGCACCTTTTCCTTCCGTTACCACCTTGTATTGCAAACCGCTGGGCAGCACAACTACGCCTTCTTCCGATTTGTTTTTTTCCAACCATTCTTCATTTTCTTTTTTGGGTTCGGCATACTGTCTTTCTATAGACGCTTTCCGAATCAATTCCGTAGTCGACATCGAATATGCCTGGGCATCCTGAACGGTGAAAGCCGCCGTCGAATCGTTGACAACCGATGCTAAATAACCCGCTAAGAAGTTTTTCTTACTCATGGTTTGAGTCGAATCGCCGCCAAACAACTGTTGATTGAAATAAGGTACGAATTGCGTGCTATATTGCAAACCAAACCATTGTCCTACTTCAATAGCAATGGCCTTTTTATCCTTTTCATTCCGTGCAAAACCTTCCTTAAAGCCTTTAATATAATCCGCCTTATTCGCCGAATCCAAGCCCAATGACATGAAAATTTGTTCGACTTGCGAAGCATACATGATGCCCTGCGCATACGAAATCGAATCGACAGCCGTTTTCAAATCCGCTTTGGGTACTTGTGCCGTACATGAAAACAAAGCGATAACTACCAACACCAAAAACAACGATACACTTACTGACTTTTTCATTTTTTAAAAAATTAATTTAATTTGAATATTTTTTAATTTAAATATTTTTTGAACTTGCAAAGTTAATATTTTCCTGACAAAAATCACTATAAACCCGATTTTTTTTCATACTTTTGTCATCTTGATCATCCATATTTAATATATAATTACCCTTCTACATGGAAGAAACGATTTATGTCTATTGTAAAAACAATAACCGGCGACAAGCGTTCAAACCCGGTATTTCTCTGTTGAACATCTATAAAGAGATGGAAGTCAGACTTCCTTATCCATTGGCCTGCGCCAAAGTCAATAACGTAAACCAATCGCTCTCTTACCTGTGTTATAAACCGAAAGATGTCGAATTTATCGGCATCAACGAACCGTCCGGAATGCGGGCTTACGTGCGGTCACTGTGTTTTGTCCTGTCGAAAGCCACTCACGATTTATTTCCCGGAGGCAAACTGTATATCGAACACGCCCTGTCGAAAGGATATTATTGCGAATTTGAGATAGGACGGGAACTCACCGCCGAAGACGTAGTCCGGCTCAAACAGCAGATGCAGGAGATTATTGCGGCCGGCCGGCCTTTTATTACTTGTGAAGACCGGACACCCAAAGTCATTGAACTGCTCCGGGAAAACGGAATGAATGATAAGGCTATTCTGCTCGAAACCATTCAGGAAGCATATAGCAAGTATAATGTATTGGATGATTATATTGATTATTACCACGGTGCTTTACTCCCCGATACCCGTTGGATTCATCTGTTTGATATTGAGAAATACAATGGCGGCTTACTGCTGCGTATTCCCAACCGAAGTAACCCCACGGAACTCGATCCCTACATCAATCAGGAAAAAATGTTGGCTGTCTTCCGCGAATTACGACAATTCCAGAAAGCTATTGACATGAACAATGTAGGAGAATTGAACCAACGTATTTTAGCGGGTGATATCTCGACGGTGGTACAGGTAGCGGAAACATTGCAGGAACGCCAAATCGGCCGAATAGCCGACGAAATTTCCCGGCGTTGCGCCCAAGGCGTACAGTTTGTGTTGATTTCCGGCCCCTCTTCATCCGGAAAAACCACTTTCTGCAAGCGGCTTCAAATTCAATTGATAGCTAATACCCTTCGTCCGATTGGCATTTCTCTGGACGACTATTACGTCAACCGCAAGGATACTCCTCGTGACGAGAACGGCGAATACGATTACGAATCTTTTTATGCTCTCGATTTGAAACAACTCGACGAAGATTTGTGTAAAATTTTAGCCGGTGAAAAAGTAGCTCTACCTTCTTACAATTTCCAGAAAGGGGAACGCACTTACAAGGGCAATATCGCTCAATTAGGTCCGAAATCGGTATTAGTCATAGAAGGTATTCATGCCATGAATCCGGCTTTAGCGCCGAACATTCCGCCCGAAGCCACTTACAAAATTTATGTTTCGGCATTGACTTCCATTTCGTTAGACGACCACAACTGGATATCGACAACCGATAACCGGTTGATACGACGTATCGTACGCGATTATCAATTCCGAGGATATTCGGCCAAAAACACGATTGCCCGTTGGCCGTCCGTCCGACGGGGTGAAGACAAATGGATTTTTCCTTATCAGGAAAACGCCGACGCCATGTTCAATTCGGCCATGCTTTACGAATTGGCCGCCCTGCGGAAAATCGCCGAGCCGGTATTGAAAGAAGTAACGCAAATGGACATCGAATATTCCGAAACACACCGTTTACTGCAATTTTTGCGCTATTTTGCCTATATTGATGCCGAGGAATTGCCCAATACCTCTTTGCTGCGTGAATTTGTAGGAGGAAGCAGTTTTAAATATTAAAATTCTTGCACAATCGTAATATTTTATGTAACTTGCGAAAAATTAAAAATCGATGGGGTAAAAAAAGAAAAATTACGAATTGAATATCCGTTGGATCGCGTATCGAAATCCAGTCTTTGGAATTGTCTATCCACACCCGGAGGTTTGTCCGAATGGTTTGCCGACGAAGTTACAGACGATGGCAAGATTTTCACGTTTACGTGGGGCAAACACCAAACGGAAGCTGAATTGGTGGGAATGAATCCGTCGATCTATATCCGTTTTCATTGGTTGGACGATGAAGATGATACCTATTTTGAATTCCGGTTGCACAAAATCGAACTAACGGGCGATTGGATGCTCGAAATCACCGATTTTGCCGAAGAAGACGAAAAGGAACATGCCATTACACTGTGGAATACGCAAATCAAAACGCTGAAAAGGCGGTTGGGATTGTAAGGAATTATTCTCAATGTATGGAAGACCGGAAAAAAATTCTACTCATCACCTCTTGGGTGAGTGTTGGAGGGAATGTTTTGCTTTCCCTGCTGAAAATAAGTATCGGAATCCTATCGGGAAGTTTGGCGGTATTGAGTGACGGAATGGATTCGGCTTCAGATGTAATTACATCGATAGTTCTCTTGATAGCTACGCCGATTATCAGCCGTCCACCCAGTTCAAAATACGCTTACGGGCATGAAAAAGCGGAAAATGTCGCTTCTACTATTCTTTCCTTTGTCATCTTTTTCATGGGATGCCAAATGTTTATCACATCCATCAACAAGTTGATTCATCCCGAACTGGTGCAAATGCCAGCGGTTATCGCCATTTGGGTAACAGTAGCCTCGATTGTGGGAAAGTTAGTGCTCTCGCTTTACCAGTTCCAGCAAGGGAAACGGGCCCAATCATCGATGCTGAAAGCCAACGCCATTAACATGCGCAACGATGTGGTTATTTCCGGCGGCGTGTTGCTGGGATTAGCCTGCACGTTTATCCTGAAAATCCCGATTTTAGACCCGATTGTGGCACTTGTAATCAGTATCTATATTGCCTATTCGGCTATCGGCATTTTCCGGGAAGCCAATGTGGTGTTAATGGACGGACTGTCCGATACATCCATCTACAACCGGATTATTGAAGCAGCAGAATCTGTTCCGGGCGCTCACAATCCTCACCGCATCCGTTCACACCGGACAGGGAATATGTATACTATTGTATTGGATATCGAAGTCGACGGCGCACTCCCTTTGTCCGAAGCACACCGCATTGCACAAAAGGTGGAAGACAGCATCAAGGAATCGGTCGGAAATGTATACGATATCGTGGTGCACGTTGAACCTATGGGTTATACGCACAACGAGGAAAAATATGGCGTGAGTAAGAACAATTTATAAACTACACAAGAAATAATTCAGTTTCAACGGGATATTCCGGTGAAAAAAAATCTCTACGGTGAGAAATGAACCTATGTGCATTGTCTGAAAGACAACATTTTCATAACCGCAGGTCGATGACCTGCGGTTATGAAAGTCCTGCCTTGCAGGCAGTGGTTGGTGTGTTGGGATGTAACAGATGACCCGGAGCATTCCTATTGTATTATTTCCTCATACATTTCCATATCGGGATTCCATTCAAATTCGGAACCAACGGGCGCACTCAGGATAATGTCCAGGGCAGGATTGATTGATAACATTTCTTCCGGATAAACGGCTTCGGAGTGCACCGGATTGTGCAGGTAGTCCTCGTCTTCATCACCATAAAGGAATCGCCAGCCGCTGTCGATGTTGGTTTCGGATGTATCCCGGTAACAATAGCCGATGTGGTCGGCCTCCAATGCCCGTCTGGAAACAAAGGCATATTTTCTTACTTCCTGTTCACTGCACGTTCGCTCCGGAACATCGTCTTTTGTTTGTAAATCTTCTGTTTTCATACTATATATAAATGAATTTAGTAAACTCTTTTGACTGAAAAGAAATTCATTTTGTAGAACAGGCCGACAAACCAGGTCGACCCTCTTAGATCTTTCCCCTGCGTAGCAATTACATTCGGATAATAGGCGGTTTTGATGCCCAGGGTATAAATACCCGGCCAGTATCCACCATAATAATTATACCCGTAAGGATTGGATGCCGGCCGTATTGCATTGAGCCGGAAATCCAAATCGAAACCCACAACAGGCGTTACGGAAGTTCCCAAATGGATATCTTTCAATTCGGGATTCTCTTTTATTTCCTTATCGGAATAAGCAGACGAATTAAAGGAAACGCCGGCAAAGGGCGACAAGGTTATCTTTTTATACTCCCATGCTTTTATTCCGCCGGTAACAGACATTTTGTCTACCTCTATCCTTTCCCCGGCCGGCCATGTTTTATCATTCTGTTGTAAATCAATATCCTGCAAAACCCTTCCGAACGACGATACAATCGAAAAGCCGATATTGAATCTTTTGTAGTAAACGTTGAGGCTCATAGCCGCTCCTCCGTGCTGGCTAATCCAATCGGTTACCGGCCCGGATGCCAAATGGATGCCTCCACCCATATCCATTCCGATGCCAAAATCGCCGGTAGCAAACTTATACGATATGAATTTTTTGGAAGCCTCCACCAGAGGTGAATCGGGGTGATTATTGACAAATTTATCCGTCAACCGGTTTCTTTCATCAATGGAAATAGTATCCAGTAAATAGTTCAACAGCATGTTCAGAAAATCGTTGGTGTCCTGCGAAAAATGCATCGACTCGTAATCCGCTACGATTTCGTCGTAATACAAATCCCGGATACCGTTCATCAGCGTTGTGCCCAGGAAATGGTCGGAAGGATATACGGCGGGCGATGGACCTGTGGCCGTATCCTGCGCTGCGAACTGGATGCTCAGCAAGAGATCCGAATAATCGCCTAACCAATACATCAGCAGGTAGCGTTCGTAGTTCCACAAAGAAAGATGGTATTCATCGTCCACCCGGGAGGCAAGGTAGCGAAGTGTTTGGGCGACTTCTTTCCGGTTGCCTTCATTGAAATCCTGAATCAGCAGGCGGCGGCTCTTGGATATGATATCCGATTTGGAATACTCCATGGCAGCAATACGATCGGCCACGGCCAAGGTATCCGTAATAGCCACCGTATCGGTCTGGGAATAGCCTGACAAACTGATAAATAATAAAAGAATCGTTACACTTGTCTTCATTTTACTTGTAATTATCCAAAATCATCAAACAGTAGCATTTCCGGTGGAACGCCCAAGTCGTCCAGCATTTTTTTGACGGCATTGGCCATGGGGCCGGGACCGCACATATAATATTCTATATCTTCCGGCGCTTCGTGATGAGCCAGGTAATGGTCGTAAATCACCTGGTGGATAAAGCCGGTGTAGCCTGTCCAATGGTCTTCGGGAAGCGGTTCGCTCAAAGCGATGTGGAACGAAAAATTCGGAAATTCCTTTTCGATGGCGCGGAAGTCTTCCTCGTAGAAAATTTCGTTTTTCGATCGTGCGCCGTACCAGTAGGAAATCCTGCGGCCGGTCGTTTTCAAGGTATGGAAGAGATGCAACAACTGCGAACGCAAAGGCGCCATGCCTGCGCCGCCGCCGATGTACAGCATTTCGCGTTGGGTGTCCAGGATATGGAAATCGCCGTAAGGGCCGGAAATCCGTACCTTATCGCCCGGTTTCAGGCTAAAAATATACGACGAGCAAATGCCCGGCGGTATGCCGACTTTCCAGGTTCCGGTCGAACGGTCGAAGGGAGGTGTGGCAATGCGGATGTTCAACATGACAATATCGCCTTCGGCCGGATAGTTGGCCATCGAATAGGCGCGGACATTTTCCTCGCTGTTCTTGCCGGTCAGGTTCCACATCCCGTATTTATCCCATTCTGCCCGGAAGCGATGGGGATCCTGTCCCGGTTCGGGACGCGCTTCGACGATATAATCCTTGAACGGGGCTTCGTATTTCGGCACCTGTATCTGGATGTACGAACCCGGCTTGAAAGAAAGATGTTCGCCTTCCGGCAATTGCACCTTAAATTCCTTGATGAACGATGCCACATTGTAGTTGGAAACGACTTCGCATTCCCATTCTTTCACACCGAATACTTCTTCCGGGACGCGGATATTCAGAGGATCTTTCACTTTGGCCTGACAACCCAGGCGCCAATGGTCTTTGACTTGTTTACGGGTAAAAAAGCCTGTTTCGGTCGGAAGAATCTCGCCGCCGCCTTCCAAGATTTGCAACCGGCATTGCCCGCAACTGCCACTGCCTCCGCAAGCACTGGAAAGGAAAATCCCGTTGGCTTGCAACGTCGACAAGACGGTGCCGCCCAGGGCTACGTCTAATTCTTTTTCGTCGTTCACCACGATCCGTACATTGCCGGAGGGCGTTAACCGGTTTTTAACGAACAACAAAAGACTGACTAATAAGAGGATTATTAGCAGGAAAACGACGATGCTGGTGATTATTGTCATTGCGGATTATTTATTAAATACATTCAACCTTAAGTTCTATTTCATTCCATTTTCTTTGTGTAGCCTGTATTGACAATTCCGATCGGCGTTTTTCTCGGTCGGATATACGGCAAATAAATCACCAAGGAGCAACCTCTGATGGGCGTATTTCATGCTGTAAGTCCATTTATTCATTGCAATCAACCATCATATTTTTATCCCCGAAAAACTCATAAACCCCAACCCCATCAACGCAGTAATAATAAACGCAATTCCCAATCCTTTCAAGGGTTTGGGAATATCCGAATACTGCAACTTTTCCCGGATAGCCGCCATGCCTACAATCGCAATCAGCCAGCCCAATCCCGAACCGACACCGTAGACCGTGGCATAACCGACATTGGGGAAGGCTTTTTGCTGCATAAACAACGAACCACCCATAATGGCGCAGTTGACGGCTATCAGCGGCAGGAAAATTCCCAGTGATGCATTCAGAGCCGGCGTATATTTTTCAACTATCATTTCAAGGATTTGCGTTATCGAGGCAATCACCGCAATAAAAATAATGAAACTCAAAAAACTCAAATCGACCGACCGGAACGATTCGCCCAACCAACTTAAAGCGCCTGCTTTCAGGATATAATTCTCCAGCAAATAATTGACCGGCACGGTAATGATTTGCACAAAGGTAACCGCAATCCCTAATCCAAGCGCTGTTTTCACATTTTTGGAAACGGCTAAGAACGAACACATGCCCAGGAAGTAGGCGAATATCATGTTCTCGATAAAAACCGAATTGATGAAGGTGTTTAACATCCGTATAATGAATTAATAATTGATGAAACGAAATCAGTCATTTACTTATCTCTACTTTTCTGAACCCAAATCACACAAGCCACAAGCACCAAAGCCATCGGCGGCAAAATCATCAAGCCATTATTCTCGTAGCCCCATTCATAGATTTTATCGGGAATCACTTTGAAACCCAGCAAAGCGCCCGAACCCAACAACTCCCGGAAAAAGCCGACAATAACCAAAATCAACCCATAACCCAAACCGTTGCCGACGCCGTCTACAAACGAAGGCCAGGGCTTGTTGGCCAAAGCAAAGGCTTCCAAACGTCCCATAACAATGCAGTTGGTAATAATCAAGCCGATAAATACCGACAGTTGCTTGCTCACATCGTAGGCAAACGCTTTCAGTATTTCGTTTACAATCGTAACCAGGGCGGCCACCACTACTAATTGCACGATAATGCGTATCCGATTGGGAATGGTGTTGCGCAACAGCGAAATAATGACATTCGCAAACGCCACTACCACCGTAACCGACAGCGCCATCACCAGCGCCGGCTCCAGCTTGCTGGTAACGGCTAAGGCCGAACAAATCCCCAGCATCTGCACCGTAACCGGATTATTTTTGTTAAGCGGATTGACAAATATTTCTTTCATATCGTTATTTTATTAAATACGGAACATAAAATTCTAAACTCGAATACAGCATGGCGTCTACTCCCCGGCTGGTAATCGTTCCTCCGGAAATACCGTCCACATAATCCTTCCCTTCAGCCGTTTTCCCCGGTTTGACGATGGCGATGGAGGTAAACCGGCCTTCCGGATCGAAAATCTTTTTTCCGGAAAATGCGTGGGCAAACGCCGGTTTGTCGATTTCGGCGCCCAAGCCCGGCGTTTCGCCTTCGTGCCCGAAAGAAGCGCCAAAAACCGTCTTTTTATCTTCATCTAAGGAAATAAATCCCCAGATCGGCCCCCACAGTCCGGCGCCGCGCAGGGAGAGGATGTATTTTTTATCGCCCGCAACCGAAGCTTCAAAAACCGGATAGCTTCGTTCGGCAAGCGGTTTCTGCCATTCGGCGGCCAGATCGGTTGCAAAGGCATCTCCTTCCACTTTATCTCCTTCGGAATTAATTAAATACGAATCCGTAATCGTAGCGTTGTACAACGATTCCGCATTTTTATTACCGGAAACGATATTTAAAGATGACAGCATTTGACGCATCTTGTCAATCGCTTCATTTTTAGCTTGCTGCGGATGCAGGGCGTCCGATACATAAGCAAGGATTAACGCTACCAGAACCACCATAACGGATGCGTATATCAGGATATAAGTATTTTTTTCTTTTTGCATTTTCTTTGGACGATTTTAATTGCAAATTTACTAATAATTGTTTATATACTTATAACAAAAACAAGAGAAGTTTTTTAATCCTTTCTATCCAAAGAAATAACTCGGTGTGCCATTCATTCCACCCGGAACCTCCGCCGCCCAACATCCCCCCCCTATAACTGTTTAGTTTTTATAATGCAAGCGGTCTGTTTTTGTGCATGGGGTACACAATAAACGGTACACGGTGCACGACACAAAAACAAATGCTATGTTACTTATTGTGAACCGTGTACCGTGTACCGTGAATCTTGCGCTTATGCACAAAACCATACCGTGCAAAGCATAGTTTTTAATTCCCCTCCATACCCGATCGTTTTTCTGATAATGTCATTTTCGCATTTCTAATTTTTTAATTCGACCCGCTTCGCGGGTAAACAACTTATATTCGTTTTTTTCGGCGTCCGGCAGGACGTCCAATCAATCCAATGAACGGAAACAAGTGCCGTTCTATTCTTCGCGAACACAACGGACGGATAACCCATAGTCCCTGTGGTGGTAATCGTAGACACCAAACAGCCCGTCATACGGGCAGTTAATGTCATTCGCGTACATCGTACCACTGCTGACCGAACTGCTCCAGTAGGCACAGTAGGAGCCCGTTCCACCCAAATTCCCAATGTTGAAGAAGCGGTACCCCGAAGCGGGGAAAGTAGCGTAACCGCTATAATTAACGCCGGACACCAAGATGTATTGCCCTGTGGCATTCGTAGCAGTAGTAATATCAATCCAATCACCAATACGTGTAAAATAACCATTAATAGTGGGCATGGAACTTTGCCAATTAAATATATCGTAAGTAATAGTACTTTCGCTAGTACCCTTTATCATTCCGTATCGCAATTCATTGTATGTCGGCATCCGGTAATCACCCGACACCGCATCAATATGACTTAGGTAACGGCAGATATCGCCTTTTCTATTTGCATAGTCCGAATAAGATTCAAAAAAATCTGCACCAAAGCCCGTATTGCTTTGAATATCCATTCCGTATAAGGAAAGAATATTACTCCAATTTCCTCCATTCACAATACTCCATGAATGATTCAACGGATTGGTGTAGCTGGGAACGTAAGTAGCCGTACCGGTACTCGTATCAGTATCCCAATTAGCATTGTTACCCTTCGAAGGCGATATCCCCACCAGCGAACCCCACTTAAAAAATACACCCTGGTAGTTATTCTCATCGCCTACATAGCCGTAAGGCTTAAACGTGAGTTTTGTGCCGTCCCAATACACATTCGAACCCGCCCAAGCTATGCCTAACCTTATATCCACCCGAAGTATATATGATTTATTGGATTCTAACTGTTTATTGAAGACCGTCGTAAGATCGGTGTATGTTTTACTGTTGATTGTAATAGACCCTATCGTTACAGTGGTGGTCGTCGACCCGTTGGTACAGACTATACGCGGGTCGGTGTTAACCGTATTCGTAGTAAGCCCTGTATAGTTGGAAACCGGCTGGGGAATCGTACTTGCCGTTGAGGTAAAACTGCCGTCGCTTAACTGCATATCCACGCTATGACCGGGACCGATTGTTATACCACTAATAGCAGTGATGGGATAGGAAGAAGACGGGGTTGTAACCCTTACGCTTGCTTTCGACAACCGGCGCGTCATCGTAATCGTTATCGCATTGTTGCCCGCTGATACGCTTGCAGTGGTCGTACCCCACAGGAAATCACCGTCGTCTTCGTTGGCGGGTGATAACGAAACCGTTTCGGAGGTGCTGTGTGTCAGTGGGGATGAACTGTTGTAAGAATAGGCCACAAAAGTATAGGTGCCGGGATCAACCTTTAATTCGGGACCGGAATTGTAAGGAATAAAAGCGCTGCCGTTTACCTCGTAGACGGCGCTGGCCGTAGCGGTCGTACTGCTGCCTTCATAGGCCGCTACAATAATTTGTGCGCTACTGTTAAAAGTCAGCGGGGCGCGGGTCGGTTCCGGTGGCACTACTTCCAGCGACGCATAAAGATACAAATTATCGCCTAACGGCACTATCGACGACGCTTCTTCCCCTGTCCCGGAGGCGGAACTGCGTGTTAGCGATTCCCCTCCGCCGTAAGACGCCTGTTGCAACAGGAAACGGACGGGGATTTTTTCACCCGAGCCTGCTTCCGGCCATTCTTTTTCGCACGAGCCTAAAACCAAATGCAGGCTCACGAGCAGGATGCTCGCATAAAATACGGTTTGTTTACTTGTTTTCATATTTGGAAACTAAAATTAATCATTAAACACTAATTAAGGGGTAACCAAAGGTCGCCGAGGTCGGCGTCGGCTGCGCCTACTGTGCCGCCGTTTTCCCAATCCTGTGCACTTATTCCCTGTATGGATACCGGGACGGTGTCGGCTATCCCTTTTTCCATTGCTACCCGGTAGAGAATAATGCCCGGGGATACATACTGTTTCTTTTCCATGTTTTTTCTTTTTTTATTATTAATACTCATTTGTATTCTAATGAATCTTGGCGCCACTTGGCGCCTTGTTCGGACGAGTTTTTCTGTCCCGTTAGGGACAATCGTTCGGGAGAAAAAAATACCCCGCACCACCTCCCCCACCGTCCCGGATGGGACGGAATGTGGATAGAAAAAAGCCTGTTTACGCAAACACATTCCGTCCCTGACGGGACGGTAAAGAAGATTCTTGCTTGTGTTTTTTCTACCGACCGATTGTCCCTAACGGGACA
>JAISYG010000012.1 GCA_031270075.1 Dysgonamonadaceae bacterium | reverse complement strand
CGGACAGGCTATTTTTCGTACCTTTACGCCTCTATAAAAACAGCTATATGTCGGAAACAGCCATAGAGCCCTTTGTGCATCTGCATGTCCACTCCTACTTCTCTCAGTTGGACGGGATGTCGTCGATTACCGGCTTGGTCAATAAAGCCATTCATTGCGGAATGAAAGCGCTGGCTTTAACCGACCACGGGAATATGTTCGGCATTAAAGAATTGCACGACTATGTTAAAAAGAAAAACAAAGAGTTGCCGGAAGATCGGCGCTTGAAACCCATTTTCGGCGTCGAAGCCTATTGCGCCCGCCGTACCCTTTTCGATAAAAATACGAAGGAAGACGGCAACGGTTGGCACTTGATTTTACTGGCCAAAAATAAAAAAGGTTATCAGAATTTATGTAAGCTGGTTTCCACCTCTTGGATAGACGGGTTTTATTATCACCCGCGTATAGATAAGGCCCACCTCGAAAGGCATAGCGAAGGCTTGATCGTCGCTTCGGCTTGCCTGGGCGGCGAAATTCCCCAGAAAATCATGGCCGGCAATCTTACCGGAGCAGAAGAATCCATTCGTTGGTTCAAGAAGGTTTTTGGAGATGATTTTTACCTCGAATTGCAACGGCATCAAACCGATAAAGAAGGAGGCGACCCAACGACTTATCTTCGACAAATCGAAGTGAATCGCGTATTGTTGGAACTGGCTCAAAAAACCCAAACTAAATTGATTTGTACCAACGACGTCCATTTTGTGGAAGAAGAACATGCGGAAGCGCACGACCGGCTTATCTGTTTGGGAACCGGAAAGGATCTGGACGATACGAACCGTTTGCATTATACCAAGCAGGAATGGTTTAAATCGCAGGAAGAAATGTATGCTATTTTCTCCGATTTACCCGAAGCATTGCGTAATACGGAAGAAATTGCCGATAAGGTGGAATATTATAGCATCGATGCCGATGCCATGATGCCGGTTTTTCCTATTCCGGAGTCTTTTGCAACAGAAGAAGCGTATCGCAATCGTTATTCGGAAGCCACTTTACGCAAAGAATTCAATGCGGACGACGATTCCCGCTTCGATCGATTAGGCGGATACGATAAAATCATCCGTATTAAACTGGAAGCGGATTATTTACGGGAACTCACATTGCAAAAAGCCACCGTCCGTTACGGCGATCCGATTCCCAACGAAGTGATGGAACGCTTGGATTTTGAGTTGGAAACGATGAAAATGATGGGTTTTCCGGGTTACTTCCTGATTGTGCAGGATTTTATTCAGGCGGCGCGCGATATGCATGTGGCAGTCGGTCCGGGAAGAGGTTCGGCAGCCGGCTCGGTGGTAGCCTATTGTTTGCGGATTACCGATATCGACCCGATGAAATACGATTTGCTGTTCGAGCGTTTCCTGAATCCCGACCGCATTTCCATGCCCGATATCGATATTGATTTCGACGACGACGGGCGTGACGATGTGCTGCGTTGGGTAACGGAAAAATACGGAAAAGAACGAGTGGCACACATTGTTACTTACGGAACCATGGCCGCCAAAATGGCTATCAAAGATGTAGCGCGGGTGCAACGGGTGCCTTTATCGGAATCCGACAGGCTCTCCAAGTTGGTTCCGGACAGGATAACCGACAAAAACGGCGATCCGGTCAAAGCCAATCTGTCTTATTGCATCGAGCATGTGAAAGAATTGCACGACGCCCGCTATTCGGACGATAAAAATATTGCCGCTACCTTGAAATATGCGGAAATGTTGGAAGGAACCGTCCGCCAGACCGGTATTCATGCCTGCGGTGTCATTATCGGCGCCGACGATTTGACGAATTACATCCCCTTGGCTGTACAAAAAGATAAAAATACCGGCGAAGATGTGCGGGTAACCCAATATGAAGGCTCCGTTATCGAAACGGTGGGATTAATCAAAATGGACTTTCTGGGCTTGAAAACGCTTTCCATTATCAAGGAAGCGTTGTCCAATATCAAAAAATCGAGAGGAATAGACGTGGATATCGACCATATTCCCATCGACAATAAAGAAACCTACGATTTATACAGTACGGGTCAAACCATTGGTACCTTCCAGTTCGAATCGGCGGGAATGCAGAAATACTTACGCGACTTGCAACCATCCAAATTCGAGGATTTGATTGCGATGAATGCGCTTTATCGTCCGGGACCGATGGCCTATATTCCGGATTTTATCGATCGGAAACATGGAAAAAGCCCGATTATCTACGATTTCCCGGAAATGGAATCCCGTTTGAAAGATACGTATGGGATTACCGTCTACCAGGAACAAGTGATGCTTTTGAGCCGCGACCTTGCCGGCTTTACCCGCGGCCAGTCCGACGAATTACGGAAAGCCATGGGGAAGAAGTTGAAAGACAAAATGGAAGCCTTGCATGAGAAATTTATTCAAGGCGCTACGAAAAACGGTTTTGGTCCGGTAGAGAAATTGGAAAAAATATGGAGCGACTGGGTGGAATTTGCCAAATACGCTTTCAATAAATCGCACGCAACCTGTTATTCGTGGATATCCTATCAAACCGCTTACCTGAAAGCGCATTATCCCGCCGAATTTATGGCGGCGAACTTAACGCGCAACCGGGCTAATATTTCCGAAGTGACCAAATGTATGGACGAATGCCGTAGGATGGGCATTAAAGTCTTAGGACCGGATATCAACGAATCGGAATCGAATTTCACGGTAAACAAGGTCGGTGATATCCGTTTCGGTTTGGGCGGCATCAAAGGGGTTGGTACCACCGCAGTGGAAGCCATTATGCAGGAAAGGGAAAAGGATGGCCCATTCAAGGGAATTTTCGATTTTGCGGAAAGGGTCAGTTTATTGGCTTGTAACCGGAAAACGATGGAATCGTTAAGTCTGGCGGGCGCATTCGATACCTTTTCCGAAGTCCAACGGGAACACCTTTTTACCGATAACGGGAAAATAGATGCTTTTCTCACCTACTTAATGCGTTATGGCAGCAAGTATCAAACAGATAAAAAATCGTCGATGAATTCCCTGTTTGGCGGTTCTAATACGGTGGATGTGGCCAAACCGGAAATCTCGGCCGTGGAATCCTGGAGCAAAATCGAACGGTTAAACAAAGAAAAAGAATTGGTGGGAATTTATCTGTCTTCTCATCCTTTGGACGAGTATTATATTGCTTTGAATTATGTCTGTACATTAAATATGAAAGACTTTGAAGCGGCAAAAACTTCCCGTATCCAACAGGAATTGCTGATGGGAGGAATGGTAATCGGTTATCGTGAAGGATTTACGCGGAACAATAGCCCGTTTGGTATCCTGAAAATGGAAGATTTTTCAGGAAGCGCCGAAATTCCGTTGTTTGGAAGAGATTATATCGAATACGGAAAATACGGTCGCCCGAATATGTATCTGCTGTTGAAAGGGATGTATGTACCCCATCCCCATAATCCGACTACTATCAATTTTAGAGTTCTTTCTATTCATCCTTTGAATGAAGTAAAAGATAATCTGGTGCAAACAATGACCGTTACGCTCCCTTTACACCAATTGGATGATCAAATTATTGCTGATCTATCGTCACTGATTCGGAAAAATCCGGGTCATACGACCCTCTATTTTAAGATAGAGGATAAAGAGCGGCAGTTATCCGTATCGATGGCTTCGGATCAGGGAAAATATGTTATCGACCGATCCATTGTACAATACCTCGAAGAACATCAACTCGAATTTGCAATTAATAAATAATCAATTAAAAAAGTAAATGATCATGGCAATGAAAGTGACAGACGCCGGTTTTAAGGAGTTATTAGCAGGGGATAAACCCGTAGTGGTGGATTTTTGGGCGGAATGGTGCGGCCCGTGTAAAATGATTGCGCCCTTTGTGGACGAATTGGCTGAAACATACAAAGACCAGGTAATCATCGGAAAAGTGAATGTCGATGAAAATGAAGAATTACCGGTCGAATACGGGATTCGGAATATTCCTACTTTGCTTTTCTTCAAAAACAGCGCATTGGTAGATAAGCATATCGGTGTGATTACGAAAGCGGCTTTGGAAGATAAAATCAAGGCGTTGTTATGATCCAATTGTTTTTATTGTTTTTGATACTATGCAATCCGTTTCATCCTATATTGTCTATCTACTAACGAAGCACGAATGTGTTATCGTACCCGGCTTAGGCGCTTTTGTTGTTTCCTGTCCGAAAGAATCAAAAGAAAAGAAAACGGGATTGTTGTGTCCGCCGGCGAAATTTCTGGGATTTAATTCGGATATCCGGCACAACGACGGCTTGTTGGCTAATACCATCGCCAAGGGGGAAAACAGTACCTACAAGGATGCCTGTTTGCGCATATCCCGCTACGTCGACCGGATTACCGAGAGTATGGAAAAGCAGGTGCCGGTTCAAATTGCATGGGTAGGGAAATTGGAATTATCGTTTGAACGAAAAGTATTGTTTACACCCTCACATTATCTGAGTTGCAATGCCGATGCTTATGGCATGGATAATTTTTATCTGCCGGCCATCAGTGAGTTAATCGAGAAAGAAGAACCGCTGTTCCGACCTGCGGCTTCAACGTCCATCGTCCGGCGTACCTTGTCAATAGCAGCTACCATCCTGGCCCTGTTAATGGTAGCGATACCGCTGACCGACCATTCGATGCAACAGCCTCAAACAGCTCAATTTCTCTCGCTTCCGGCCATTGCCTCCCGCGAACCGGAGGTCGAAAAACCGGAGATGGAAAAACCGGAGGTGGAAAAACCGGTCGAAGAACCGGTGGAAGCAATCACACCCAACGATGTGGAAGCAATCACACCCGGCTCTACGGAAGCAATCACACCTTACTATATTGTGATTGCCAGTTTGCCCACGGAAACATTGGCGCAGAACCAAATGGAAATATTCCGGAAACAGGGATTCTCTACTCTCGGAAGCATCAGCAATGGAAGCAAACACCGGGTTTATGTAGCGAAATTCAGCGACAAAGCCGAAGCCAATGCGTTTCTTATTCGTTTTCGTAACGAATATCCGCAGTACAACGATGCCTGGTTATTAGTTCAACGAAAATGAATACAATTGTTTTTATCACCGGTTCGACGAGTGGAATCGGCGAGGCTTGCGCTTACAAGTTTGCTGCCGAAGGCGCCCGATTGATTCTGAACGGACGGGATACCGGAAAATTAAAGGCTTTACAACAATCCCTGCAAATGCAATATGGAACGGAAAGCCTCTTGCTGCCGTTCGACGTTCGCGACCGGCAAGCGGCGGGAAAAGCCATTACGGGATTAAATGCCGGTTGGCAAGCCGTGGATATCCTGATTAACAATGCCGGATTAGTCTTGGGCGTTGACAAAGAATTTGAAGGTAACCCGGATGAATGGGATATTGTTATCGATACCAATATCAAAGGATTACTAACGATTACCCGCTTAGTGGTTCCACTGATGCTGAAACAACAACGAGGACATATTATCAACATCGGTTCCATTGCCGGCGATGCGGCTTACGCGGGAGGAAGCGTGTATTGCGCCACGAAAGCGGCCGTCAAAGCGCTGTCCGATGGTTTGCGTATCGATTTGGTAGATACTCCTTTGCGTGTTACCAATATCAAGCCGGGAATGGTAAAAACGCATTTTTCCATTACCCGTTACCGGGGCGATAAAACGAAAGCGGATGCGGTTTATAGAGGCTTGAAACCCCTCACAGGAGCCGATATTGCCGAAACCATTTATTTTGTCGCTTCCGTACCCGAGCATATTCAAATAGCCGAAGTATTGGTGATGCCCACGCAACAGGCTACGGGGACGATTGTTCATCATGCCCTTTGACCGTTGAACGACAGGATAACAGAAAGACAACACGAAGGTTTTTTCCCGATAGTATTTCAAAATTCAAGAAAAATCACGAAATTTGCAACCTTAAATTCATATAAACATTCATTCATTATGACAAAAAGCGCTTTGCAAATCGCCCGGGCTGCTTATCAGCCCAAAGTTCCGAAAACATTGAAAGGAGTTGTAGCCCTACAGGAAGGACAACCCACGCAATCCGTTTCCCATCAGGAAGCCATCCGGAAATTATTTCCGAATACGTATGAAATGCCTGTCATAGAATTTGTAGCAGGAAAGGAAAGGAAATCTTATGCCCCTTTGAATGTAGGAGTTATCTTGTCCGGTGGACAAGCTCCCGGCGGCCACAACGTGATTGCAGGTATTTACGACGGCATTCAGGATATGAATCCCAATAGCCGGCTTTATGGCTTTATCTTAGGTCCCGGCGGCTTACTCAACCATAACTATATGGAATTGACGGCGGATATCATCAACGAATACCGCAATACCGGCGGTTTCGACATCATTGGTTCGGGACGGGACAAACTGGAAACGAAAGCACAATTCGACAAAGGATTAGAGATTCTGAAAAAATTGAACATCCAAGCCCTGGTGATTATCGGCGGCGACGATTCCAATACCAATGCCTGTGTGTTGGCCGAATATTATGCCCAAATCGGTGCGGGCGTGCAGGTAATCGGTTGTCCCAAAACCATCGACGGCGACCTGAAAAACGAGATGATTGAAACTTCGTTTGGTTTCGACACGGCTTGCAAAGTGTATTCGGAAGTGATAGGAAATATTCAGCGCGACTGTAATTCGGCTCGTAAATACTGGCATTTTATCAAGTTGATGGGACGTTCGGCCTCGCATATCGCTTTGGAATGTGCGCTTCAGGTACAACCCAATATCTGTATTATTTCGGAAGAAGTGGAAGCAAAAAACCAATCGTTAGACGATGTTATTCAATACATTGCCGATGTAGTAGCCCGGCGGGCGGACGACGGTAATCATTTCGGCACGGTACTGATTCCCGAAGGCCTGATCGAATTTATCCCCGCCATCAAACGGTTGATTGCCGAACTGAATGATTTCCTGGCCGAACACGATACCGAATTTAAGATGATAAGGAAAAGCGAACAGCGCGCTTACATTATCCGCAAGCTCAGCCCGGAAAATTCGGATTTGTATGCCAGCCTGCCGGAAAGCGTAGCCCGTCAGTTGACTTTAGACCGCGACCCTCACGGCAACGTGCAGGTTTCTTTGATAGAAACCGAGAAATTACTGGCCGAAATGGTCGGCAAACGTTTGTCGGAAATGGCTGCCGAAGGGAAATACAAGGGCAAATTTGCAACCCAAGTTCACTTCTTCGGATACGAAGGACGTTGTGCGGCGCCTTCCAACTACGATGCCGACTACTGTTATTCGCTGGGATACACCGCAGCCGGGTTGATTGGCGAAGGTAAAACGGGTTATATGTCGTCGGTACGCAACACCACCGCTCCTGCCTCCGAATGGATAGCCGGCGGAGTGCCCATCACGATGATGATGAATATGGAGCGGCGTCACGGCGAAATGAAACCGGTCATCCAAAAAGCATTGGTTCAATTAGACGGCGGGCCTTTCCGCGCTTTTGCTGCCCGGCGCGACGAATGGGCTATCCATACCGATTATGTCTATCCCGGCCCTATCCAGTATTTTGGGCCTGCAGAGGTTTGCGATCAGCCTGCTAAGACTTTGCAGATTGAGCAGAAGGGAAAAAAATTCTAAAACAATTAATCACATGACAGTTACCGACCGCTTTTTACACTACGTTTCCTTCGATACCCAATCGAACGAAACCTCCGATACCACGCCAAGCACTGCCAAACAGATGCTATTGGCGCAAGCCCTGAAAGCCGAATGCGAATCCATGGGTTTAACGGAAATATCATTGGATGAACACGCTTATCTGATGGCGACACTGCCGGCTAATACCGGTACAAAAATCCCAACCATCGGGTTTATCGCCCATTTGGATACCAGTCCCGACATGTCCGGCCAAAATGTAAAACCGCGCATTGTTACAAATTACGATGGGAAAGACATTCTTCTGAACGAAAAGGAAAACATCATTCTTTCCCCGCAAATGTTCCCCGAATTGCTGCAACACATCGGCGAAGATTTGATTGTTACCGACGGTACCACCCTTCTCGGCGCCGACGACAAAGCCGGCATAGCCGAAATCATGACCGCCATGCAATATCTTATCGACCATCCGGAAATCAAGCACGGCAAAATCCGCATCGCTTTCACTCCCGATGAAGAAATCGGCCGAGGCGCTTCCCTGTTCGATGTCGCTCGTTTCGGCTGCGAATGGGCGTATACGATGGATGGCGGGGAAGCCGGCGAACTGGAATACGAGAATTTCAACGCGGCGGCGGCCAAGGTCATCGTCAGAGGCTTAAATGTACATCCCGGCTATGCTAAAAACAAGATGGTCAACGCCAGTTTAATCGCTGCGCAGTTTGCAGCCCTGTTGCCTCCGCACGAACGGCCGGAACATACCGAAGGGTACGAAGGTTTTTTCCATTTGACGGGTATGGGCGGTACGGTGGAAATTGCGACCTTGTCCTACATTGTCCGCGACCACGACCGGCATACATTTGAACAACGCCTGAAACTGTTGCAGGATATAACCGACTATCTCCATACGATTTATCCCGAAGGCACCGTTCGCTTGGAAATAAAACAGCAGTATCGCAATATGCGCGAGATTGTCGAACCGCAAAAGCATATCGTTGAATTAGTACAGAAAGCCATGCAGGAAGCAGGCGTTCCATCGATTGTCCGCCCGATTCGTGGTGGAACAGACGGGGCACAACTGTCGTTCAAAGGATTGCCGTGTCCGAATATTTTTGCCGGTGGCTTGAATTTCCACGGACGTTACGAGTTCGTCCCCATTCAGTCGATGGAAAAAGCGGTGAAAGTGATCGTTAAAATCATCGAATGTCTACCGTAATGCTTTCCTTCTTTCCCAATCACTGCTACTGCATTGGACAGAGGAGATCGCGGGACACCGGCCAAAAAATGTGTTTACTCTGAATATTTTAGCATAAAATTTGTGGTAATAAAAAAAAAGGCTTACTTTTGACCCATAAAATCGCTGGCAATTAGCGCAATATATAAAATATTTTACAATAACAGTTGTAAAGAAAACGCAATAAGGAATTGAAAAATCGACGAAGTCAAATGTACGGAAGCGCAGGAAATATACTTGGTAACCCGGGGGCTTGCCCCCGGGCTGTCGTGTTGAATATCCAGATGAAGCTCCTGAAATCCCCCCCCCATGTACTTACGATTCAGTAAGTTATGTAAAATCATCTCTGCTTCAATCGATTGAAGCACACGAAAGAATAGCAACAAGTCCGTCCGGTGTTTTTCCTGCTGGGAATAAACACCGGGCGGACTTGTCTTTTGTTCTGGTACTGTCCCTCATTGCTGCGAGTTTCCTGCCTCGTTCCCTCTATCCCAACAGGTTCCGCCCAACCCGATGCATCGGGTTATCGGTGGATATACCGGACTACTTTGTTCAGATATGAGAATACAGTCTGAACTGTGATTGATTTATATGATTGTCAGGATAAGAATGAATATTAAATAAATCGGTATAGGCGCTTAGAGCGCACCATTTAACGGGTTTATATTCTTCCTGAGTTTGACACTTTTCTTTCTTTGATTTTAGAAGTATTTACAAATCAATGATTTACAAATTTCAGGACACCATTTTGGGTGTCCTGGGAAAATTTTTGCTAATTTTGCAGTATG
>JAISYG010000073.1 GCA_031270075.1 Dysgonamonadaceae bacterium | reverse complement strand
CCTTTGGAGGCACCATACGACAGAAGTAAGCCGAGAAAAATTCCAATAATTCCTCCGACAAGACTCAGGATAATACTCTCGCACAAAAATTGCAGCAAAATATCTTTGTTTTTAGCACCGATAGACATCCGCAATCCGATTTCTTTAATGCGTTCGGTTACGGTAACATACATGATATTCATAATCCCAATGCCACCTACTACCAACGAAATGGAAGCGATGGCGGCCAGTAAAACGGTCAGAAATCCGGTAACCGAATTCATCATATCCAGCATTTCCTTTTGGGTGCGGACGTCGAAATCATTCGCCTGACCGGGTTTCAGCTTATGGTTTGCATGCAAAATGGTTTCTATTTCCTGCGTTGCCAAACCGGCGGTTTCTTCCGACAAAGCAGATGCCATAATCATGTGGATATAAGTAATGGCCAAAATGCGCTTTTGCACGGTAGTATAGGGCGCAATTATCACATCGTCCTGATCTTGACCCATCTGGTTTTGCCCCTTGCTTTCGAGTACACCGATAATCTTAAACGGGATTTTGTTGAAACGAATCATTTTTCCCAAAGGACTTGCACCATCAGGAAACAGGTTATCTACAACGGTTTTCCCGACAATACACACTTTGGCGGAATTACGGACATCCTGTTCCGTAAAATTCGTTCCCGAAGCGATGGTGTATTTACGAATGGAAATCAATTCCGAGTTTCCGCCTTGTACGCTGCCCGGCCAGTTGTTTGCCCCGTTGACCAACTGTCCGCTGGCATTGACCAAAGGCGAAACGGCGCCGATATATCCGGACTGATGGCGGATAGCGTCCACATCCTTGGCCGTAAGCGTTTGTACATTGGCTGAGCCGACATTTACGCCGCCCTGCCGCTGACTGGTTCGCATAACCATAATCAGGTTGGTTCCCATAGAAGAAATCTGATTGTTGATGCTTTGCGATGAACTTTGTCCCAAACTGACCATGGCGATGACGGATGCTATACCGATAATGATACCCAACATGGTCAGAAATGCGCGCGTTTTATTGCGAAGCAACGCCTTGTAAGCTATTTTGAATAAATTAAAAATGTTCATCTAACACTTAATTCTTAATTTTTAATTCTTAATTATTTAACGCTTCCTGTGCCGACTGCATTCCAATCGGCGTATCTTTTACAATATGTCCGTCGCGCAGTTGAATCGTCCGGTTGGTGAAAACGGCAATATCCGGCTCATGCGTAACAAAAGCGATGGTCTTTCCTTCCCTGTTTAATTGTTGAAACAGATTCATGATTTCGTAGGAAGTGTGCGTATCCAGGTTTCCCGTCGCCTCGTCGGCCAGGAGAATCACCGGATTGTTCACTAACGCGCGGGCAATGGCTACCCGCTGCTGTTGTCCACCCGAAAGTTGGTTGGGCATGTGCATCATCCGGTCTTGCAAGCCTACTTGTTCCAATGCTTTAATCGCTTTCGTGCGACGTTCTTTGCTCGAAATGGTGCTGTTGTAAAGCAAAGGCAATTCCACATTTTCCAGGGCGCTTGTACGAGGCAATAAATGATACGATTGAAAAACAAAACCGATTTTCCGGTTGCGCAAGGAGGAAAGTTCGTCTTTGCTGCGTTGACTGACAGCGGTTCCGTCAATGAAATATTCGCCCGAAGTCGGACGATCCAGGCAACCCAGAATATTCAACAAGGTCGATTTCCCGCTGCCGCTGGCACCCATAATACTTACAAATTCGCCTGCATGAATCGTAAAGGAAATGCCTTTCAGGGCGTGGACATCTTCGCTTCCTACTTGGAAGGTGCGGCGAAGGTGTTCTATTTTAATAATCTCGTTCATGTTTACCTTCGTTGGGGTGGTCGGGGCATGAACGGATTGGAAGCCGGCGCTTCCGGTAAGCCCGGTTTGCCTGTAAACGTCGATAGCACTACCGTATCGCCCGGTTTTAATCCATCTTTCACAATCGTAATTACTCCATCCGACAATCCCGTTATTATTTCTTTGCATACCAAACTGTCCGGCGTTTGCAACCAAACGGATTTCCGATTCATATCCGGTTTTTGCCCCGAAGCGGGAAGTTCGGGTTTCATTTTCAGATATGCAAAAACTTCGGGTGTGGGGACAAATAGCAGGGCTTCGGCCGGGACAACCCATCCTTCTTCCTTTTGGGTAATAATCGTGATGCTGGCCGTCATGCCCGGATACAATTTTTCTTCCGGATTGGGCGCTTCGATAATCACCGTATAAGTAACCACATTGTTGGTTACCGCAGGTTGCAACCGGATTTGGTTGACTACGCCTTCAAAAGTATCTTCGTTGTAGGCATCTACGGTAAACCGGACTTGCTGTCCTAAGCGCACGCGGCCAATGTCCGCTTCATCTACATTGGCTTCGACCTGCATTTTGGTCAAATCGTTGGCAATCGTGAACAGCGTCGGCGTATTGAACGAGGCGGCCACTGTTTGTCCCTGCTCTACGGAGCGGTCGAGAATAACGCCGTCGATAGGCGAATAAATCTCGGCGTACGAAAAATTCACTTGCGCCTGATGCAGATTGGCTTTGGCATTGGCCAAGGCCGTTTCGGCCTGTGCCAAACGATTGACGGCTTCTTCGTAAGAGGCTTCGGTGGCGGCCTTTACATCGTATAACTGTTTGGCGCGATCGTAGCTTTGTTGCGTATATTTCAAATCGCTTTCGGCGCTCGTCAAACCGGCTTTTGCCTGCGTTACCCGTTCTATCAAGGTCGATTTGTCGATTTCCGCCAGTAATTGCCCTTTCTTTACCTGCGAATTATAATCCACAAAAATTTTCTCGATAACGCCCGAAACCTGCGTTCCTACTTCCACTTTATCGACCGGTTGAACATATCCGGTAGCGGTAACGGTCATTTCAACACAGGCTTCCTCTACCTGCGCTGTATGGAATTGCATGTCTTTACTTCCTTTCTTTCTTGAAAAAGAAAAGAAAAGCAAGATGACCACTGCCAGAGAAACCGTACTAATGATAATTGTTTTCTTTTTCATATTCTTTACATTGTTATTTGAACCCCCATATACACATCCAGTATCTTCCGTTTTAAGATAAATTCATATTTGCTTTGAATATAATCGTTCAATGCGCTGATATAATTGTTTTGCTGTTGCAGCAAGTCCACTGCCGTAATGGCGCCTACATGGAATTGCGCCCGGTAAACATCGAACGTTTTCAAATAAGCATTTTGCCGGATATTCGTGGTTTGGAATTTGTTGTAAGCGAAAACCACGTTCCGGTATTCCGTAACCACCGTTTGTTGAATATCCAGTTCGCTTTGTTTCTTATCCAGTTCGGCCTGTTGCAAGGCAATACGGCTTTGGGTTACCTTCGATCGGGTGCGGCTGTTGTCATAAACCGGAATGCTGAGCGAAAGGCCAATCTGTTCGTTCAACCGCGAGAGCTGGGAGCCAAAATGGCCGAAATCGGTATGGCCGGCGCCGATGCTTCCATGCAAGCTAAGGGTCGGCAAATAGCCTGCTTTCGACATTTGAAGGCTTGTTTGTGCAATATCCCTGTTGTATTGACTGATTTTTAAGTCCGGTAAAGTTTGAAAAGCGCGTTCCATCACTTTGTCCATCGAAGGTAAAATGCTCATGGCCTGTATGGAAGCCGTATCGGGATAGATAATTTGAAGTTCCGTTACCGCCGGCATGGAAAGCAGGCTTTTCAGTGTTAACAAACTGTTGTCGCGTGAAATACGGGTATTTAGAATATTGTTTTGGTCGTTGGCGTATTGCGCTTCGAGTAGCAAGTAATCGCTTTCCAGTATTTTGCCGAATTGAAATTGCTCTTTGCCCTGCTTGAGTTGCTCCTCGCTGGCTTGTACAACTACTTCCTGGTATTTAAGTAACTCTTCATTCCCCAAGACAGTCAAAAACGTTTGCAGGATTTGAATGGTCAGTGTGTTTTCATATTGGGCGGTTTGGTAGGACGATTGTTCCATCCGCAATTGGTTTTGCTCGATGGTGCGGGCGATATTCCCGCCCTGATACAGAACCATATTAGCGTTCAGGCCGTAATTGCCCGAATACGAAAGGTCGTTGCCCCGGCTATGATTGAGGTTTTCGCTCAAAGAAGCGTTTAGACTGGGGAGTCGTTCCCGTTTCGATTGCCGGTAAGTGTCTTCCTTGCCTTCTTCCGTCAATTGCAAGGTTTGGATATTGTAATTATTCCCGAAAGCATAATTCAGGCACTCTTCCAGTGAAAAACGATATGCGGGAAAACCAGTATCCTGAGCAGATACGGTTCCTGCCGATATCCCCATTAAAAAACCTAAAACAACCTTTTTCATTCCTGTTTACTTTATTCGCGACAAAAGTAGGCCGAAAATGCTAATGAACATCCGAAAAAGAGGATGAAACGGAAAACATAAGGGTTGAAACGGCTGAATACCGGAGTGAATGAACAAACCGCCTTCGGTCGCTTTAGTCCTTGACACACCGCACGGACATACCATCCGACTTGTCTACGCCGGGGTTCGCAGGGACGCACTGGTGCATCGTGTTGGTCATAGAGTAGGCTTCAACGCTGTTGGAGGATGACCCACTCCAGTACAAGACACTGCGACCTACGTAGGAGTCCACCCAACCTATCAAGTTGGAGCGGTACCCCGCAGCCGGGAAGTAGGCGCCATCCAATCTGACGCCGCAGTCAGGCATTTTTGTAGTACCGGCATCATTCTGATTTGTAATTGAAAGATAAGCACCGGTAGCAGGAATCCTTCTGTATCTACTAATGCCTATTAGTCCTGTAGCATCCCATGTATAGCTGACATTTCCAGAAGGATTAATATCATCAAACTCCTGCCAACAAACAGGCATGCGATAACCCACCGGAGCATAACCCTTGACGCCAAGGAAGCGGCAGATATCGCCGATACCGGTAGATGGATCATCGGTAAGATAATCATGTAGGTAATTCAAGTCTATGCCATTAACAGCATAAAGATCATTACACCACGGAATACGATCCCATGCTGTCTGGTCATATTCACCGTTCGCTGCCCCGAATAAAACGCCTCCGATGGATGCATTGGATGCAGTCGCCCCATTGGTTTTTATCCACTTACTCTCGGCAGCGTCATATACATAAATGGGCGTACCCGTCGAAAGATTGGTATCGTCACCGCCTGAAAAATTTTCCGGAGCAATCGGAGCAGTCGGAGTCAATGCAGGAGAAACCCCTATCAGCGACCCCCATTTGAAAAACACCCCCAGATTGCAAGTATCCGGGCCATTATAACCGTGCGGATGAAACGTCAAATAACCGGTAGTAGCATCGACCGGATCTTCCACCCAGAAGATATTCGACCCTGCAAACGGAACCCCTTGTCGGAGTGTAACCCGCAACACATAAGAATAGCCGGGAGATAAAGGCCCCGTAAACGATGGCATCAGGTTGCTAAAGGACGCATTGCCTATTTGGCCGCCTATTTGTACCGTTACCGAACTTTGATTGGCGGTATGCACCAGGCTGTAATCACTCACTACGAATGCAGTGGAGGAGATGTCCACAGCCGTAGCGGTGGTAGGCAAAGTGCCGCCCGCCAGGGGCTGGCCGGTAATAGATACAGGGGAGGAGAAAGAGCCGTCCGCTACCGTCAATGTCCCGGAATGATTCGTCAGGAAAGAAGCGATCACCTTTTGCAGACCATAATCGGCGCTCTGGTCTGTCATCACTTTCAATCGGATGCGGGTAAACTTGTGAGCCAACGATACGCTGATAGGATTGCCTGCCTGTATATCAGTGCTTTCTCCCCACAGCAAATCGTTATTAAGCGCTGCACCGGGATTCGGAGTTACGGTGATGGACGCACTGTACGCCGGAAGAATCGACGTCGAATTGTAGGTATAATAAACATATTTGTAAGTCGTACCCACAACCAGTATCAGGGGCGATGTACTTGTCAATTGTCCCGACAGGCTGCTGTAGGTGTATTCGGCGCTTGTCGGATTAATATACGATGCGCCGGACTTCTCGTAAGCCACTACCCTGAATTTGGCGCCGTCAGTGATAGCATCGTAGTCCGCACGGATGGGCGCAAGGGCCTCTTCTTCCAGACTTGCCGACAGCATCCAGTTATCGTCAAGCGGTATTTCTACTTCCTCCAACACCCGGTTCCGGGCGCCGGCGCTACGGGAGAGGGTGGCGTCCGCCCCAAAAGGGGCGCAACTGACCGAAAACTCCGCAGGAATCCCTTTTCCCGGAGCAACCGGTTCCGCTTCCTTTTCGCACGATGAGAACCCTAGGGTTATACCCAACATCACCACTAACAAGGCGTGTACATAATCTCTTTTCATTTGCTCTTCCTTTTTCATTTTTCATTCTTCATTCTTTATTCTCCATTCTCCATTCTTCACCATTCCCATGCTGGAACATAAATATCGCCCCCACTGCTGTTAGCGCTGCTTAATTCGCCGCCATCGATCCAATCCATATCATTCATATCGTCGAACCCAATGTTATTGGCTGAAACATTGGTTACGATACTTTTTTCCAGTTCGACCCGGTAGATACTGATTACCGGTGATACATACTTCTTTTTCTTCATTCTATACTTTATTTGCG
>JAISYG010000059.1 GCA_031270075.1 Dysgonamonadaceae bacterium | reverse complement strand
ACGTCCTGTCTAAAGGATTCGCCCGTTCGACTTTGTTAAATACAATCGGCATTTTGTTATAGGTATTAAATTGTTAATAAAAAAGCCCGTCCGGTTTTCTTCCCAACAGGAAAAAAACCGGACGGACTTGTTGCTATTCCTTCCTTTGCTTCAAGCGTATGAAGCAGAGATAATGTTATGTAACTTATTGATTTACAGTCAATCCGCCAAGGGGGGGGATTTTGGCACCTTCATTTTGTTATTGAGCACGATAACCAGGGGGGTTACCCCCTGGCCGGTATATCTATTTCTTTTGCTTCCGTACATTCCCTTCTTGCGTTGCTTTTGTAACTATTATTGTAAAATATTTTATATACTTCGTTGTTTACCAGCGATTTTCACAAGGCAAAGATAAGCCTTTTTTTTTATTACATCAAGTTTTGTGCCAATAATCAAAGAATTTTTATTGGAATAATTTTTCCGTCCATTTTTATCCGTTGATGTGTAATTGAGAATTTAATGCTACCTTTGTCGGAAATTAAAGCAAAACGACATGACAATCAAGGCGGGAATTACCGGCGGTGCAGGTTATACGGCGGGCGAACTGCTCCGCTTGCTTATCCATCATCCCCATGTGGAAATCGCTTTTGTGCAGAGTGTAAGCAATGCAGGAAACCGGATAGCGGATATTCACGGAGGGCTGATCGGCGAAACGGATTTACGCTTTTCCGCATCGGCCGATTTCGGTGCGACGGATGTGCTGTTCCTCTGTTCCGCCCATGGCGATAGCCGGAAATTTATGGAAGAGAACGCGGTGCCGGCGTCGGTTAAAATCGTTGATTTATCTATGGACTATCGCCACCGGGCTACTGCCGGCGAATTTATCTACGGTTTGCCGGAACTGAACCGGACAGCTATCCGGAAAGCGACCCACATCGCCAATCCGGGTTGTTTTGCTACGGCTATTCAGTTGGCTTTATTGCCTTTGGCCGGTAAGGATCGACTGAAAAACGAAATCCACGTTCATGCCATTACGGGGTCGACGGGAGCCGGTGTGAAACCGTCCGCTACCAGCCATTTTTCCTGGCGCGATAATAATATCTCCGTTTATAAAGTATTTGAGCATCAGCATCTGAAGGAAATCTGCGAATCGTTGCGCTGTGCGCCTTCGCAAATCAATTTCATTCCGGTACGGGGCAATTTTGCCCGCGGCATCTTCGCTTCGGTTTACACGGAAAGCGATTGGACGCTGGAGGAAGCCACCCGGATATATGGCGATTTTTACCGGGACGCCGCATTCACCTTCCTTTCCGACAGGAATATCGACATGAAGCAAGCCGTCAACACCAATAAATGTATTCTGCATCTGGAAAAACACGGAAATAAATTGCTGATCCTGTCGGTCATCGACAACTTGTTGAAAGGCGCTTCGGGACAGGCTGTGCAAAACATGAACCTGATGTTTGGTTTGGACGAAAAGGCCGGCTTGTGGTTGAAAGCAGGTGGGTTTTGAAAACTCAACAACAATTACATTTCGAATCAGTAAAATATGAACTATTTCAATGTCTTCCCCCGCTGGCCCATTGAGCCGGTACGCGCTCTGGGCTGTAAGATTTACGATAAAGCCGGTACCGAATACCTGGATTTTTACGGCGGCCATGCCGTTATTTCCATCGGACATTCACATCCCCGATACCTTGCTAAAATGACGGAACAACTGCAAATGATCGGCTTTTACTCCAATTCGGTGCAAATCCCTTTGCAGGACGAGTATGCCGAAAAGTTAGGCAAGGCTTCCGGCTATCCCGATTACTCGCTGTTTATGGTCAACTCCGGCGCCGAAGCCAACGAAAATGCGCTGAAACTGGCATCGTTCTACAACGGACGAAAAAAGATGGTAGCCTTTCAAAACGCTTTCCACGGCCGGACAGCCTCGGCTGTTCGCGTAACCGATATTGCCAAATACTGGACGAGCCACGTGATGAATCTGGAAACCGTTTTCCTGCCCTGGAACGATATCGACGCCGTAAGGGAAACGCTCCGGAACGAAGATGTTTCGTCCGTCATTATCGAAGGCATTCAGGGTATTGGCGGCATTATTGTGCCCGACCCACTGTTCTTGCAGCAACTCAGCCGGGTGTGCAGCGAAACCCATACGGTGTTGATTGTAGACGAAATCCAAAGCGGCTACGGCCGTTCGGGGAAGTTCTTCGCCCATCAATACGCCGGTATCCGGCCGGATATCATCACCATTGCCAAGGGAATGGGAAACGGTTTCCCTGTTTCCGGCATGTTGATTGCGCCGAAATTCCAGGCGGTGCACGGACAGTTGGGAACCACATTCGGCGGAAATCATTTGGCTTGCGCCGCCGCCATCGCTGTCCTGGAAGTGATGGAAGAAGAAAATCTGGTGGAAAATGCCGCCCGCACCGGCGCCTACCTGATGGACGAGTTGAAAAAACTCCCACAAATCAAAGAGGTACGGGGAAAAGGATTGATGATTGGCCTCGCATTTGAAGCGCCCGTTAAGCCTTTGCGCGACCGCCTGCTTTTTGAACAGCACGTCTTTACCGGCGTTACGGGAACGCATGTGTTCCGTCTGCTGCCGCCGCTTTGCCTCACGAACGACCTGGCCGGCGAGTTTTTACACCGTTTCAAGAAGATACTAAACAGCTAAAATATGAAACTGACAATCATTGGAGGCGGGAACATGGGAAGCGCCATTGCCCGCGGCCTGGTAACAGGCAACACGATTGCGCCCAGCGATATAACGGTAATCGACGTGCAGGAAGCCCCGCTGAAAGCCTTGCAAGCCCTCCACCCCGACATCCGAACCGCGTTGAACGATTACAGCAGCGTTTCCGGCGCCGACATGATTATCCTGGCCGTAAAGCCCTGGTCGATACACGATACGATTGTAGATATCAAATTCCGAATCGATTACCCGGCGCCAATCGTGGTTTCCATTGCCGCCGGCGTCAGCATCGACCAACTGAACGAATCGTTGCTGAAAGCCGGCGACGAACACCCCTTGCCTGCCGTTTTCCGCTTGATACCCAACACGGCCATCGCTGTCCGGCAAAGCATGACACTGATGGCCACTAAAAACGCCACCCCCGAACAACAGCATCTGTTGCTGAATCTGTTTAACCAATTGGGAAACGCTCTCTTGGTCGACGAAAGCAAAATGGCCGCCGGCACAGCCATTACTTCCTGCGGCATCGCCTACCTGTTTCGTTACATCCGGGCTGTTACGCTGGCAGGCGTCGAGATGGGTTTTTATCCGAAAGAAGCGCAAAACCTGGCCGTTAAGACCATGCTGGGAGCCGCCGCCTTGCTGGATGCTACCAAAGAAAACCCTGAAATAGAAATTGATAAAGTAACCACGCCGGGCGGCATCACCATCAAAGGATTGAACGAACTGGAAGCGAATGGATTTTCCGATGCGATTATCCGGGCGATGCGGGCAAGCCGTTAAGCCGGATCACGGGGTGCCGGGAACAGAGAAAACAGAAACCGTTTATCCGATAGCCCATCAAACCGGACGAAACGGCTGATCCGGGAAACGTTTCGCTTGCCGGTTCGGGACGGGGGCTGCTCATCGGCTTTATCTACCTGGCGCAGTCACCCTGCGATTTCCCGACCCTGGAAGCGGCGATGCGAACATCCCTCGCACAACTCTTCCATGGGCTTGATGCGCCCGGCTTAGTTCTTGACGCAGCGCACGGAGCGGGGGTCTTCTATGGTGGGATAGCTGGCCGGGATCACTGATGACGAACTGAAGTACAAGAGGTAGGCTAGGCCGTTGCCGCTGGATGAACCTGTCCAGTAGTGGCCATAGGTGCCTACATCGTGCACAACGCCGCCAAAGAGGTGGTCGCGGAAGCCGGCTGCGGGAAAGAATACGCCGTAGAGCCGGCCGCCCCAGGCAATGGTACTTCGCCCGGAATCGTCTTCGTTGAACGCGCCGCCGTAGGCACCGCTCGACGGGATCCGGCTATATTTGGTTGCATAACCAACGCCCCACGCAGCGCCGGAGCTTGCTGGTGCGTTGTCGGCATTGAACTCCGGCTTGCATACGGGCAAACGGTATCCGGCGGGGGCATAGAGGCTGTCGCCGAGGAAACGACAGATATCTCCGATGTAGGGGGTGGCGTTGTCGGGGGTAATGGCGTGGATAATGTTCTGTTCCATATTGTCGGTAGAGTAGTTGTGGTAGGGGATGTTGTTCCAGTTCGATTCTATACTCCGTAGCCACGACCGGGTACTCAGGTTGTATTTATAGACATAGGGGGTTGTCCTATCAACCCATTTCTGGTGGTTGGGGCCGGCGGGGGTCATCCCTATCAGCGAACCCCATTTGAAGAACACGCCTTGAACGCAGGTGTCCGGACCCATGTAGCCGTGCGGATGGAAGGTTAAATAGCCGTTGTTTCCGCCCAGGCTGTGCCAATAGATGTTGGAGCCGGCAAAGGGATAGCCTTTCTTGATATTGACCCACAGAATGTAGGATCCGCCGCGGTTCAGGGTAACGTTGTTAAAGACAATGCTCGTGTTGAAGATCTTAGCATTGACCGTTCCGCCGACTGTTACCTCCGGGTGTGTTCCGGCGGTGTTAATCACGCGATAGGCGGCGCTTGTTTGGGACGAAGTTGTGGTTACGGTTACACCGGACAGATGGCTGGCACCACGATTGATGGCGCTGCCATTCGGACTAATCTCGCCGGTCAGGGGATTTAACAGTCCGGGATAATCCGATGTTACCGAAGCCGATACGCCGGTGATAGTGGTGGATGCCTCGCCACAGCTTACTTTCACCTTCACGCGGGTAAAGCTGTGATACAGTGTGATGGCCGGGATGGTCGGCGCCACACCTGCGGTGACGGTTACGGTATTGCTGATGCCCCAGAGCAAGGTCCTTTCCGTACCGCCGCTATAGGGCGTTACCGCTATGCCGGAAGCGCTGTAACCCAGTCCGGTAGTGGTGTTGTCGGAGTATACGGCGAACTTGTAATTGCCTGCCGTTAATTCGATATAGCCTGCGCCGGACTTTGTCAGTGTTTTCGTGTCCGAATGGTATTGGTAGGAGGCGTCGCCGGCGTACGCATTGTCTTTATAGGCTACTACATGAAAGGCGGCGTTGTTGATGACGGTAGTTTCGTCGGCCCGCATTGGTGAGGCGGGTTCTGCTTCCAGGCCGGCAGTCAGGATGTAATTGTTTTCCAGCAGGATTTCTACTTGTTCCTTGTTAGGGTCGCTTGCACTGCGTGCTATGGTTTCGTCCGATCCGTAGGGGATGCTGGTAACCGAGAGGGAGAGGGGAAGAGTGGTTGTTTGCCGGTCGTCGATCGTTTGATTACACGACGGCAGGATACACACTGCACCCAGCAGCGCGGTGAGGAAACGGGTGATTCGTTTTGTTTTCATCTTTCTTCTTGTTTTACCAGTAAATAAACAGGTCGCGGCCGAGGGTATCGCCGCCGCCGCTTCCGCCGCCGGCGCCGTTGCCGTAGGTTACGATGTTGGTGTCTTCTTCCCAGGCTACTTTGCCGTTGTTGCCTATCGAGAGGTTTGGGACGGAGGTGGCGATCCAGCCTTCCAGTCTTATCTGGCAGGCGGTGGCCGTTGGTGGTGTATAGGTGTTCTTTTTCATGCTCATTTTTCTTTTACCTTTTTCTAACTGCTGTTCGCTTATTAAAAATCGCAATAGCTGCATTTTATCATTAATCCGCGACAAAGATATATAGAACTTTTTCAATAAACAAACACAATGAAGAATTTTTTCTAATATACATTAATATTGGTTAAACTTTGCTCGGAGATGATGAAAAAACGGCTGCCGGAGGGCCTTCCGGTTCGCTAAAATCCTGTGTTTTTACGATGTTAACATACGCTTTTCCCTTTTTTCCCGTTATTATCTACGCGAGGTTATATCCGGATGAAACGCAGAAACAAATATATTCTAACAGGCTTTCTGGCTCTGTTGACAGGAATGTCTTATGAATTGGAGGCAGATCTGACCGCCATCAGTTCGCAATTTCCCGATATGGAAGTGGTACAGGATACGGTGCCGGTGAAATTTCCTGTGGCTCCTACCGTTCCGTCGACTTACGAAGATCTGCAAACCGTTTATCCGGTCGACTTGCGCCACCCGGTCGATTTCGACCGGAATTTTGAATACAATCCCCTTACTAACCGCTACGAGTTGCGCTCCCAAATCGGCGGGACGGATATTACGACCCCCATTTCTCTCACGCGGGAAGAATACCTGCGTTATTCGCTCGAAAAGAGTATGAATGCCTATTTCAAATCGCGAAACGATGAGGAATTTACCGGCGAAGGCGACCGGAAAAAGGATGCGCTTGCCGGTTTCGGCTTCAACTTCGACCTGGGGCCGGCCGATAAAATCTTTGGCCCGGGCGGCGTGCGGCTTCAACCGCAGGGAAGTATCACAACGAAAATCGGCGTTACGCACACCATTTCCGGCGACCCCACACTGACCGAACGCCAGCGCAACCGCTGGGCTTTCGATTTCGACCCGCAAATACAGGCCTCCGTTCTCGCCTCTATCGGCGATAAAATGAATTTTGACCTCAACTACAATACCCAATCGACCTTCGATTACGATGCGAAGAAACTAAAACTGGCCTACGCCGGCAAAGAAGACGAAATCCTGAAGGTACTGGAAGCCGGCAACGTTAGCATGAACACCACCAACTCGCTGATTCGCGGGGGCGCCGCCCTGTTCGGCATCAAAACGCAGTTGCAGTTCGGAAAACTGACGGTTGATGCTTTGTTTTCGCAGCAAAACTCGCAGTCGCGCTCCACCTCTTCGCGGGGCAGCGTGCAGACGGTTCCGTTCGAGATTACGGTGGATAATTACGACGAGAACATGCACTTCTTCGTCGGCCACTATTTCCCCGATATTTACGACGAGGCGATGAGCAAGCTTCCCTACATTCAATCGGGTATTTTGATCGACAATATTGAAATCTGGGTTACGAATAAACGTTCAAATTACGACCAGGCGCGGAATATCGTTGCTTTTGCCGACCTGGGCGAATACCATCACATCAGCAACTCCGCGTTGGTGAGGCCCGAAGCCGGCAAAGAGCCGTTGCCGGATAACCGCGCCAACACGCTGTACGGCAATATTGTCAATAACTTTCCGGGCGCGAGAGATATTAGCCAGGTAAACCAGGCCCTGCTGGCCGGCGGATTCACCGGCGGTCAGGATTATGAGAAAATCGAGAATGCCCGCAAACTGGAAACATCCGAATACACGCTCAACACGCAGCTGGGCTATATCCACCTGCGCATGCCCCTTCAGCCCGACGAAGCGCTGGCGGTAGCTTATTCCTACAAATACCGGGGAGAGAGCTATCAAGTAGGGGAATTTTCAAACGACAATCCGGGTCGCACGAGCGATAATCTGTACCTGAAATTGATTAAAGGCACCTCGCAGTCGCCCGCCGCTCCGGGTTGGCCTTTGATGATGAAAAACGTTTATACCATCAACCAGCGGGGCATCGAGAAAGATCGTTTCCGTTTGGACATTAAATATCAGAGCGACACTACCGGCATCTACCTGAATTATATTACCGAAGGCGCCATCGCCAACCAGCTGCTGCTGCGGGTGGAGAATTTAGACCGCTTGGATTCGCGCAACGAACCGCACGCCGATGGTTTTTTCGATTATGTGGAAAACTTTACCATCCTGCCGTCGGAAGGGAAAATCATCTTTCCGGTAGTAGAGCCTTTCGGCAAGCACCTGCGTAAAAAAATTGTTGAAGGCGCCGCCGACCCGGTTGCCGCCAACGCCATTGCCGATAAATACGTTTACCAGGAACTGTACGATACTACTCTGACCATTGCCCGGCAAACCGCCGAGAAAAACAAATTTATCCTTGCCGGCGAATACAAAGGTTCGGGCGGAAACAGCATTGCACTGGACGGAATGAATATTGCCCGAGGCTCGGTAGCAGTTACCGCCAATGGCATTCGCCTGAAAGAAAATCAGGACTATACGGTTAATTATGCAACAGGCGAAGTAACGATTATCAACCCGGCGTATGCCGACGCCAATATACAGACTTCGTCCGAGAACCAGTCGACCTTCGGTATGCAGCGGAAAACCATGATGGGTGTGAATCTCAACTACGCCTTTTCGCCTCAATTCAACCTGGGCGCCACGCTGATGAACTTGAGCGAAATGCCGATGACCCTGAAAACCGGGCCGGGCGAGGAGTCGATCAATAACACCCTGTTCGGGTTCAACACCAATTACACTACCCGGTCGCAATGGTTAACCAATCTGGTCGATAAACTGCCCCTGGTAGACCTGACCGAGCCTTCCCAAATCAGCCTGAACGCCGAGTACGCCCAACTGATTCCGGGACATTACCGCAGCAAATGGGGCGGCGACTATTCGTATATCGAAGATTTTGAGCGGGCGAAGATGACCATCGACCTCCGTTCGCCCTACTGGTGGTTTTTATCGGCCACACCTTCGGACAATCATCTGTTTCCCGAATCGCGCTTGGTGAACAACGTCGATTACGGCAAAAACCGGGCCTTGCTGGCATGGTATTACATCGACGGCCTGTTTACCCGCAAATCGTCGCTGACCCCTACGCACATCAAGAACGACGAAGACCAGCTATCGAACCACTACGTGCGGGAAATACGGGAAGAGGAACTGTTTCCCAACAAAGACATCCGATTCGACGAAGCATCGACCATTCCGGTGCTGAACCTCGCCTTTTATCCCAAGGAACGCGGCCCCTACAACTTAGACGCTCTGGGCATGAACCCCGACGGTTCCCTGTCGTCGCCCGAAAAGCGCTGGGGGGGCATCTTCCGTAAAATAGACAGCGGGCAAACCGACTTCGAGGCCAACAACATCGAACACATCGAGTTCTGGATGCTCGACCCCTTTATCTACGAACCCGGCGCACAGGGCGGCGACCTCTACTTCAACCTCGGCGACCTTTCGGAAGACATCCTGAAAGACGAGAAGAAGTTCTTTGAAAACGGCCTGCCCGTCGATGGCGACAAGAGCAAGGTGGAAGAAACCGTCTGGGGCTATATCCCCCGGCAGCAGTCGCAGGTCTATGCCTTCGATCCGCAAGGGCGCCCCCTGCAGGATGTGGGCTTGAACGGCCTAAGCACCGAACAGGAATTTGAATACCCGGCCTACCACGATTATTTGCAAACACTGGAAAACCATCTCCCCCCAGAAACCGTCGAATGGATGCGGCAAGACCCCTTCTCGCCTTTCCGCGACCCCTCCGGCGATAATTACCACTATTTCCGCGGTTCGGACTACGACCGGGAAGAACGATCCATTCTAAGCCGCTACAAACACTACAACGGTACGGAAGGCAACTCAGCCAACGCCGACGATACGAACGAAAACTACAACACCGCCGCCAGAATCAGTCCGGATGTGGAAGATATTAATCAGGATAATACGCTGAACGAAAACGAAAAATACTTCCGCTACCGGGTTTCTATCCGTCCGCAGGACATGCAGGTGGGACGGAACTTCATCGTAGACAAACGGATTACCCGCCCGAAACTGAAGAACGGCAAAACGGAAGAGGTTACGTGGTATCAATTCAAAATACCCATCCGGGAATACGAAGACATCGAGGGGAATATCCGTGATTTCCAGTCCATCCGGTTCATACGGATGTTCCTGACGCATTTCTCCGACTCCGTTATCCTCCGGTTTGGTACGCTGGAACTGGTTCGGGGCGACTGGCGAGCCTATACCAAAGACCTTTCCAACCCCAACTTGCCACCGTCGGGCGATGCAAGCATCAGTATTTCAACCGTCAATATTGAGGAAAACGGCGACAAGAAACCGGTCAACTACATCATGCCGCCGGGCGTGAACCGGATGACCGATCCGGGTCAAACACAGTTGATTCAGGAAAACGAACAGTCGCTGGCCATTAAAATCAATCATTTATCGACCGGCGACGCCCGCGCCGTTTACAAAAACGAACGCTTAGATACCCGGCAGTACAAACGATTCCAGTTGTTTGTACATGCCGAAAAGACGGAAGATTCGCCGGAAACCTTGGCCGATAACGAGCTTTCCGTTTTCCTGCGCCTCGGTTCGGACTATAAAAACAATTATTACGAATACGAAATCCCATTGAAAATGACTGCTCCGGGTACCTATAACGGTAGCATCAACAGCGACCGAGAAACCGTTTGGCCCCGCGGAAACATGTTCGATTTCCCCTTTGAACTGCTCACCAACCTGAAACTGCAACGCAACCGCGAAAAACGACAGGAAGGTTCCGGCGTCACCTACACCACCCCTTACTCGGCCTACGACCCCAACAAACCCATGAACAAAGTAACAGTCATGGGCAACCCCTCGCTCTCCGAAGTGAAAGTAATTATGATTGGCGTACGCAACAACTCGCGCTACCCACAGTCGGCCGAGATCTGGTTAGACGAAATGCGCCTCACCGAATTTAACGAAGACGGCGGATGGGCCGGCAACGCCAATCTCTATGTAGCCCTTTCCGATTTGGGTTCCGTTAATTTTGCCGGGAGGAAAGAAACGGCAGGTTTTGGCAGCCTCGACCAGGGCATTATGGACAGGAACTTAGACGACAAACAGTCCGTCAACGTAACGGCGCAAATCGAGATGGGGAAATTCTTTCCGGAGAAAGCCAAAGTCAGTCTGCCGGTCTATTACTCCTACCGACAAGAAACCATCAGCCCCAAATACAACCCCTTGGATCAGGACATTCTCCTGAAAGACGCTTTAGCCGCCGTAGAAACCCAGGCCGAGAAAGATTCGATACGCAACTTCTCCGTCGATAAGGTCGTGAGCCGTTCGTTCGATATCAACACCGTGCGGGCCAATATTGTAAGCAAAACGCCGATGCCTTACGACCCGGCCAACTTCACGATCAGTTATTCGTCGAACGAAAACTACATCCAGAATGCAACCACGGAATACGACCGGCAAACCGACCAGCGCCTTCTGCTCGGCTACCTCTATGCTCCACCGTTCAAACCCTGGAAACCTTTCGCTTCATCGAACAGCAACAGCAACCAGAATAAAACCGACAGAAACGCTCCCGGCAATGCTTCTCCGACTAAGAAGCCCAATCCCCTCCTGAGTGAGTTTGAATGGGGATACTTGCCCAAAAGCATCGCCTTCAATTCGGATATTACCCGGAACTATTTTGAACTGCAACTCCGCGACCTGGGCAATCCGGGCGAAAATATGTTGCCTGCCTCGTTCCGCGAAGATTTTTACTGGAACCGCACCTTGGCCATCAACTGGGATTTGACAAAGAACCTGCGCCTCAACCTGAACACGGGCACCGATGCGCGCATCGACGCCCCTTACGTGCAAGTAAACAAGAAACAGAATCTGAGCGATTACGAACTGTGGAAAGATTCGGTGCTGACAAGTATCCGCAACTGGGGTACGCCGGTGAAGTACGACCAACAATTTTCCGCCGTATACGAGTTACCGTTCCGCCACATCCCTCTCTTGAATTTCATCAGCGGAAACCTGGGCTATAACGCTCATTACGACTGGACAAGGGGAGCTGTGCTGGAAGACGCTTCCATCGAATTAGGTCATATTATTACAAACGAACGAACGTTGGAAATAAGCAATATCGCTTTCAATCTGTTGAATTTGTATAACAAAAACAGTTTTCTTAAAGCAGCCAACGACCGGTTTACGATGAAACCTTCGTCGGCCGTCGGCCGCAACACCACCCGGCGCTCTGCCGCTCAACAGGCATCGGAGGAACAACGGAAAAAGGCCGCCAACGAGCAAAAAAAGAAGCGGTTTGAAAGCGAAGTGCAGCTAAACCCCGATTCGGTTACCACCGTGAAGCACTCGCTGAACAACAAACGCATCCGGGTAACCGCCCGCGGCGCCGACGGACGTATGTACGCCATCAGCTACAAAGCCGTCGACAACAATACCATCCGCATCCACAACAAGGATTCGGCCAAACTGCATCTATCCATCGCACAATTGCCGCCGCTGGACGATCTGTGGTGGTACAAAGTCGCCCAGGCAGCTGCCCGCGGTGGGATGATGATTCGTAACGTCAGTTTCTCGTACTCCCAAACCCAGGGAGCCATGATACCCGGTTTCCGCCCCGTCATCGGCGACTTCCTTGGTCAGGGCAAAACCACTGCAGGAAACGCTCCCGGATGGGATTTCGCTTTCGGACTGACGGACGAAGACTACCTCGATCGCGCCTTCGCCAACGGCTGGCTCGTAACCGACAATCCGAACATTACCACACCGGCGATGTTCGATATAATCGATAATTTCAATATGACCGCCGTAATCGAACCGTTTGCAGGCATGAAGATCGATTTGAGCGCATACCGGCAATCAATGTCCCAAAACCAGGTCGACTTTATGTACGCCGGGATGCCCAAACGCTTCACCGGTAATTTTAAGATGACCACGCTCGCCATCCGTTCCGCTTTTGAAACAAGCAATGCTGCCAACGGTTACGCCTCCGACGCTTTCGATAACTTCCTCAACAACCGCGAAACCATCGCCCTCCGCCTGGAAAAACAGTATGGCGACCGGGGTGTTCCCGGAACCGTCGAGCGCAACTCGGCCGATGTACTGATTCCCTCGTTCATAGCGGCATACACCGGAAAAGATGCGCGCAGGGCCGGGCTCGATTTCTTCCCCTCTCTCCTCAACCTCCTGCCCAACTGGAACATTAAATACGACGGGTTGATGCGCATACCCTGGATGGGCAAACGATTCAAATCGTTTGTATTAGAGCACAAATACACCTGCTCTTATGCCATCGGTTCCTATACTTCCTATTCGAGCTGGACGGAAGTGGACGACGGTATCGGTTACCTCCGCAGTATGACTACCAACCAGTTGATGCCCTCGTCGCCCTACAATGTAATGGCGGCGAATATCATAGAAGCTTTCGACCCTTTATTCGGTGTCAATTCCGTATTTGTCAACAATATGAATGTGAAAGCAAGCTATCGGACGTCACGGAATATCAATCTGAACATTGCTTCCTATCAAATTGTGGAAATGACGGAAAAAAGCATCACTGCCGGTCTGGGATACCGGATCGACCATTTCAATAAAATCATTCATTTCCCGAAGAAAGACAATCCTACTTTCAACCATTACCTGACTGTTTCGGCCGATATTTCCTACCGGATGAACCAAAGCCTGAACCGTAAAATACAGGACGGTTTCACACAGCCCACCACCGGTCATTCGCAAACGACCATTCAGCTGACAGCCGATTATACGTTAAGTCGGATGATTGGCCTGCAAGCCTTTTACGACCGGCAAATCAGTCGTCCGCTCGTTTCATCCACCGCTTTTCCGATGTCAAAGTCGTCTTTTGGTGTTAGTCTTAAAGTGAATTTATTGCAATAACGTATTGCTATATTTCAGAAATATTAATTTTTATTATATCTTTGTGCAATTATTTTTAATTTTAGTAAAAATGGATGCATCAAAAGTAGATTTGTTTATCATGACGAATGGTAAATATTTTGACAGTTATCAACTGCACGCTATTAAACAACAGTTAGTCGATTTACCCGAAGAGAAATGGAGCCGGATTCAACTGCTTCAATTGAAAGACCCGACCACTACACTTATTATCTCCTTGCTTGGCGGTAGTCTGGGTATTGACCGGTTCTTTATTGGCGATGTCGGTTTGGGTATCGTAAAACTACTCACCTGTGGCGGATTAGGGATATGGACGATTGTCGATTGGTTTCTGATTATGGCTACTACAAAAGACAAAAACATACAGAAACTGCAAGAATCTTTGCTTGTTTAATAAAATGACGATGTCCATGACAAAGAAAAATTTCTATTTCTTTGTTTGCATATTATGTTTAGCCGGGTATAGCTGGCTAATAGCTCATTTTATATATCAATCGCAAATGGCTGTTGGATGTTTATTTCATAAAATAACAAACCTGCCGTGTCCATCTTGTGGTTCAACCCGTTCGGTTCTGTTTCTGCTAAAAGGGGATTTCATACAGGCTTTGTATGCAAATCCTTTCGGATACATCCTGCTATTGCTGATGACTGTTTTACCTTTATGGCTGTTATTCGATTGGATCTGCAGAAAAGACAGTTTTTTACATTTTTATCAAAAGACGGAAACCCTGTTCAAAAGGAAATATGTCTGTATTTCGGCTGTTATATTTGTTTTAACTAATTGGATTTGGAATATCTATAAGTATCTGTAAATGGAAAATAATTCTTATTCCCTGCATTCTATTTATGAAGAAGAAGCCGAACAAGCTTCTTATGCGTATTTAATGAGCGTATTGATTGTCATTGTAGGACTTCCGATGCCTATTATCAATGTTATCGGAAGCGTTATCTTCTGGCTGTCCAGCCGGAAAAAACAATCCGCTTTCATCCGGTTTCACTGCATGCAATCCATGTTGTCGCAGTTAGCGGTTGTACCTATGAATTCGATAGGTGTAGGTTGGACGATTTCCATCATTACCCGACATACGGAAATTTCCAATTGTTATATCGCATATATAATTGTTATTTTCGGATACAATGCGCTCGAATTTTTTACCTCTTTGTACGCCGCTATCCGGACTCGCAAAAAGCAAGATGTGCGGTTTTGGTTTTTCGGTGAGTTGACTGAACTGTTCATAAAAAGAAATAATAAAGAAATTGTACCGGCATGAAAAAGATAGTTGTCCAATTAGCATACCTTGTTGTCCCTTTTCTTGTGATTTGGCTTGCACTTAATCAGATAGATTTTGTCCGCATTTTTAAAATTCAAGAAGCTTCCTCCAAATTGGAAAAAGCGTTAGGAAAATTCTACATGAACATTATTACAGCTGAAAATACGGAAATTACAGAAGAAGAACTGACGGATATTCTCCATGAAATAAAAAAACGGATCTGTACCAGTAATGGTATCAATTCCCAAAAGATTAACATTCATCTGGTAAAAAGCGGAGAAGTGAACGCCTTTGCTTTACCCGACGGTCATTTGGTTGTTAATTCCGAATTGATTTTGTATTGTGAAAATCCGGAGGAACTGGCGGGCGTTATGGCGCATGAAATAGCTCATATCGAAAAGAAACATATCCTGTCGAAATTAGGTAAGGAAATCGGGTTTTCGACCTTATCCGCGATGTTAAGTTCGGGTTTGGGGAACATGGAAAGTTTGAAAATACTGACTTCTACCGCTTACGACCGGAATATGGAAGAACAGGCCGACAAAATCGGTGTGGAATATTTACAAAAAAGTCGGATAGATCCCAAACCTCTGGCTGTTTTTATGTACCGCTTATCTGCCGACGAAAGCGATATCCTGAAACAGCTAACGATTATCAGTACGCATCCGGGGAGCGAAAACCGGGCACAAAAAATTAGGAACTGGGCCAATGATCCAATCATTGAATACGATCCGGTTGCGACGGATGAAGATTGGAGTACATTACAAGATCGCATTCGGGAGCTTAAATAGTTACTAAGATCTTGACTTCTTGAACTGAATGTAGGCAATATATTGTGCCGGCCGGAGAGGAAAGAACCTGTGTGCATTGTCTGAAAGACAATCACCGCAGGTCGCTGACCTGCGGTGATGAAAGTCCTGCCTTGCAGGCAGTGGTTGGTGTGTCGTGCTTGTTGACAAACATCCAGCCATTGAGGGATTCTTTTTTTTCTCCAACGTTCCTGCGTTTTACTCAATCCCAAACTCCTGATGCAACTCCGGAATTTCCACATCCCGGAATCCTTTTTTCAACAAACGCCGTTTAAACTCCGTTTGCACCGCCGGTTCTCCGTGAACGACGAATACCCGTTTCACTTCCGACTGATCCTGACAGGAAAGATACTGGCACAAATCGTTGTAATCGGCGTGAGCGCTCATGGAATCAATCGTTCGGATATCGGCTTTCACATTGTAAGGCATACCGAAAATGTTTACGGTTTCGGGATGTTGTTTCAGGCGGGCGCCCAGTGATTGCGGTTCGCAGTACCCGATCAACAGTACCGTATTCCGCCAATTTTCGATGCTATTCGCAATGTGGTGCTTCACACGACCGGCCTCGGCCATTCCCGAAGCGGAAATAATCACCATCGGCGAATAGTCGCTGTTCAGGGATTGGGATTCCCGTTTATCCGTAATGAATTTCAATCCCTTGAAACCGAACGGGTCGCTATCCGCTTTGAGTAATTTTTGCAACGAACGGTTGAAACATTCGGGATGCCGCTTCACAATATCCGTTACTTTGGTAGACATCGGACTGTCTAAATAATACTTCAAATCGGGTAAACGGCCGGACAGATCCAAATCGTTTAAGGCATACAACAATTCCTGCGTGCGGCCTACGCTGAAGGCCGGAATAATCAGTTTTCCTTTTTTCCGGATACAGGTATCCTCGATATTCTTCGCCAAATCTTCCGTATACGAATCAATCGCATCGTGCAATTTATTCCCGTAAGTCGATTCGATAATCATGTAATCGGCTTGCGGAAAAGGTTGAGGCGAGTGCAAAATCGGGTCGCCGTAACGCCCTACATCGCCGCTGAAAGCAATCGTAGTGCGTTTACCGTCTTCCGTCAAAGTAAGGTAAACGGTAGCGCTGCCGACGATATGGCCGACGTTGAAAAAGGCAAACTGAATATTTTTATCCACCTCCACCGGTTGATGGTAATGCACCGGCACCAAATGTTCAAAAGTCTTGAACACATCTTCTTCCGTGTACAAAGGTTCCAATAAGGGGCGTCCTTCTTTCTGCCGGCGTTTATTCAGAAACGCAATATCCTGCTGTTGGATATAAGCCGAATCCTGCAAAATGACTTTTGCCACATCAATGGTAGCCGGTGTTGCATAAATTTTACCCGTAAAACCTTCTTTGACCAGGCGGGGCAACAGTCCGCAATGGTCGGCGTGGGCGTGAGATAGGCATACGCAGGTAACTTCCGCCGGATTGAAACCGAAACAACGATTCAGGGCGTCGGTTTCCTTCCCCATTCCCTGATACATTCCGCAATCAAGCAGAACTTTTTTGCCATTGGTCAGGGAAACCAAGTGTTTGCTGCCGGTTACGGTCCGGGCTGCACCGTGAAAAGCGATTTTCATCCACTGTATTATTTAGATTCCTGATAATGCTTATTGCACCGGTCAAGAATGTATTGAACTTGTTTCATGCTTGCTATCATGCATTCGTTTGATTGAAAAATAACGGAGTAAAATCCTCACCGTTCACCGGTTGATACGTCCTGAAACCGAGTTGCCTGCCCATCTGCACATTGGCCGAACCATCGTCGATGAATAAAGTTTCGGAAGGAATAAGACCGGAATCGGCAATCATTTTCCGGAAAATAACGGCATCCGGCTTGACACATTTCATTTGATACGACAAATAGAGTTTATCAAAATAAGCATCCAACGGTTTTTTATCGGCCGAAAAATCCGGCGACAACGCCCATTCCATGATGACCGGATTGGTATTGCTCAGCAGATACAGACGATACCCTCTGGCTCTCAAATCTTCCAGCAAGCGTAGTTTGATTACGGGCGTTTCTTTCATAAATCCCAGCCAGCCGGCGTCGATAACTTCCGGGGAAGCCGGGGAACCGGTTTCTTTCCGGAAAGCTTCGTAAAATTCTTCCCGCGATAATCGGCCCTCTTCCAATGCCAAAAAAATACCGTTTTGATGATAGGAATTTAACAATTCCGCCGCATCTTTTGCACCGGCTTCGCGGAAACGCCGCACGGCTTCGTCGCTGTCCAAGGTAATAATTACGCCTCCTAAATCGAAAACGATGTTTTTTATGCCCTTCCAATCGATCTTTTGCATCTTTGTTTTATTTTTGAATGACAAAGGTAATACTAATTATTCTGATTATCCACAAACAGTAGCGATAATACCGGATTTTGAGGAACACCGGCAAAAATCGGTGTTTGCCCCTTGAATATCCTGCCTTTGGCTCCGCCGATTTTCAATTCAGGACGGCATGATAGTGACCGGTGTGTAACACGAGTGATTGAAACCGTTTGGTGTGTATACTTGGTGCGGTAGAATAGCCCCTCAAAAAAAGATTTAGATAATTTTGGAAAAAATTTGCAATAATGAAAAACAAGATTTATCTTTGTCCCGTAAAATCGCTAAAAATTAGCGAAATACAGCGAATATTTTACAATAACAGTTACAAAGCAAACACAAGAAGGGCATGTACGGAAGCAAAAGAAATAGAGATACCGGCCAGGGGGTTCACCCCCCGGTTTTCGTGCTCAATAACAAAATGAAGGTGCCAAAATCCCCCCCCTTGGCGTATTGACTATAAATCAGTAAGTTACATAATATCATCTCTGCTTCAAACGCTTGGAGCAAAGGAAGGAATAGCAACAAGTCCGTCCGGTTTTTTTTCTGTTGGGAAGAAAACCGGACGGGCTTTTTTAGTGTCCATTTTTCACCTATTATATTAATCAATAAAAAAGAAAAAGTTATGGCAAAGCAAGAAAGAAACGTAGTAACCTACGGATTAAGTGGAAAAATCGGCGATTTATTGGTGTTTCGCCAAAAAAGCGGGAAAACGATCGTAGCGAAAGCACCGGTACGATCCGGGAAGGCCACGGAAAAGCAAACGGCGCACCGCCAACGCTTCCAACAGGCAGTGATTTATGCGAAAGCAGCTGTAGCATCGCCCCTGGCCGGCGAGTTGTATCAAACGGCGGCAAAAAAAGGCAAACATCCTTTTAATGTAGCGGTAGCGGACTTTTTTAATGCACCGGATGTACATCATATCGATTTCAGGGAATACAGGGGCGCTGTAGGCGATAAGATCTACATCACGGTATCGGACGATTTTGCCGTTCGCACCGTGGAAGTGTCGATAAGCAATTCCGACGGTTCCCCGGTGGAATCGGGCGCAGCCGTACAGCATGACGGACGTTTATGGATTTACACGGCTACGCAGGACAATGCCCATACGGAAGGCGATAAAATCGTTATCACGGTTTCGGACTTGCCGGGCAATGTAACAGCGGAAGAACAGGCGTTGTGAAAAAGAGGAGTATAGCTATGATACAGCTATGATACAGCTATGACACAGCTAAGATATAGCTTCGATATAGCTTCGATACAGCCTGAGTACAGATTGAGTATAGACTGAGTACAGGATGAGTAGAGAATTAAGAAATTAAGAATTAAGAATTAAAAATTAAGAATTAGTGATTAATCATTAATCAATTAAACATTAATAAGCATGTTTTACACGAGGATAAATAAGATGAAAGTGTTTGACAACCGGGAAGGGTTTTTGGGGTTGTTGAACCGGAGGGCTGAGTTGCGGATTTACAGCTACCTCACCCCCGATACCTCACCCCCGGCCCCTCTCCCGGGGAGAGGGGAGTGGGTGCGGTTGTCTGATTTTGTGCAACTGAGCGAGAAGGAGCGGGAGGAGAAATTAGTGGAACAGGTGCTCTTGGAGGCCGGGGTTCTGGCGCAGACGAAAAGTTTGGAGATTAATGGCGTGAAAGACAACCAAAGTTTGACGTTCGGTGAATCGGGACTGGTCGTTTACAGCAGTGAACGGATTCCCGACGAGTTGAATATCCAGCTCTGGGTGATTGAATCGGATACGGATATCCGCGAGTTCGCCCTCGACGCCGATCAGGTGCTCGATAGCGCCGCCTTCAAAGGGCTGTTTGCTGCGGTGGAAGTAGC
>JAISYG010000027.1 GCA_031270075.1 Dysgonamonadaceae bacterium | reverse complement strand
CGCCCGACAGTGTTTCTAACTTGTCCAGCAGCGCCTGCTCTTCGGCGGACGTATCCTGTTGCGCAAAGGAGGCGAATGTACATAAACAGCACAGAACAAGGGAAAGAAATAATCCGGATTTCATAAAATTATTCAGTATTTAAACACAAAAGTAGCACATTCCGGAGATACTACAATGGTAAATTCTCGTTTTTTGATATTCAATGCGAATGGCTTTCTGATTCGATGCTATTATGAACTTGATATGCAACCGTATTTGCTTGTTTCCAACGATAAATACAAATTGTTGTGTCTTGCCATGTGGAATATCAGATTTCGTTTGACGCCACAGTTTTCTGCCACTGTTTTCAAGTGTTTATTCAGGATACTGTTGCTTGGCACAGACAACAGCGCTCCGTTTTTCGCCCTTCCCCTGTATTTTTCAATAATCCGGACGGGGATATCCAGTAACGGTATATTGCAGGGAACGCCCGTTTTTTGCGGGCTTGTCCGTATCCATACAACACCATCCGGAGCTTTAACGATTGCCTCCCTGCTTTTTCCCGATGCACGACCGGAATGGGTATCCCAGAGGGACAGGGGAATTTTCACTTTTGCACCGAACGGCGCTTCCGTTTAAAAAACAGGTAACGGATAAGTAAGGTAACTACTGCTTAACTTCGCCCATTTCTGCTTTTTGGGTAATTTGCAGAGTGCAGCGGATTACAGCATAACCGACTGATTCATCGGTGGTTCTCTTTACTTATCCGTTACTTGCTTTTTTACTTAGAGTTTTGAGGCAGCCTCTTCGTGTTTCATAAATAAAGTTATCAACAATTATCCAAGTTATTAACAGCAACTTCAAGGTTTGTGCTTTTCCACACAAGCAATCATAAATTTTTACTACTTTTGCACTCAAATAAAAACAAATATGGGAAAAATTATCGCTTTAGCCAATCAAAAGGGAGGCGTTGGAAAAACAACGACAACCATCAATTTAGCAGCGTCGCTGGCAGCTTTAGATAAAAAAGTGTTGGTTGTGGACGCTGATCCGCAGGCCAATGCGTCGTCCGGCTTGGGGATTGACATCCGTAGCATCAACCATTCCATTTACGAATGTATTATTGATAAAGTGGATACTTCCGAAGCGATTATTCCAACGGAAGTGCCCAATTTATTTATTCTTCCTTCCCACATCGATTTGGTTGGAGCCGAAATTGAAATGCTCAATTTTGAGAACCGCGAAAAAGTTTTGAAAGAAATTTTAGCGAAAATTAAAAATGATTACGACTTTATTCTGATCGATTGTTCACCTTCACTGGGCTTGATTACAGTCAATGCACTCACGGCCTCCGATTCGGTGATTATTCCCGTGCAGTGCGAATATTTTGCGCTGGAAGGAATCAGTAAATTGCTGAATACCATTAAAATCATCAAATCCAAGCTGAATCCCGCCTTGGATATTGAAGGATTTGTGCTTACGATGTACGATTCGCGCTTGCGCCTCTCTAACCAGATTTACGATGAAGTAAAAAAACATTTCGGCGATATGGTGTTTATTACAGTCATTCAACGAAATATCAAGTTGAGCGAAGCTCCGAGCTATGGACAACCGGTATTACTTTACGACCCGGAATCGAAAGGCTCACTCAATCACATCCAGTTAGCAAAAGAAATTATCGAAAAAAACAAATAACATCATGGCCAAACAAACGAAATCGGTTTTAGGACGGGGATTAGGTTCCCTGATTACCATGGATGACCTGAATACCGGCGGATCTTCTTCCATCAGTGAAATTGAACTTTCAAAAATAATTCCCAATCCCGGCCAGCCGCGCAGAGTCTTCGACGAAGACTCCTTGGAAGAATTAGCTACTTCTATCAAGGCGTTGGGACTGGTACAACCCATCACCCTGCGGGAAGCCGGGAATGATACGTATCAGATTATTTCGGGGGAAAGACGGTACCGCGCTTTGCTGAAAGCCGGATTAACGACTGTTCCGGCCTATATTAAAAAAGCATCGGACGAAAATGTGATGGAAATGGCGTTGATCGAAAACATCCAGCGCGAAGATTTAAATCCCATCGAAATCGCTTTGGCTTTCCAAACGCTGATTGAATCGTACGAACTGACACAGGAAAAACTCAGTGAACGAATCGGCAAAAAACGGGCTACTATCGCCAATTTCCTGCGCCTGCTGAAACTTCCTGCCGAAATCCAAATGGGTTTGAAAGACAAAAAGATAGATATGGGTCATGCCAAACTTCTGCTTTCGTTGGAAGATACATCTACTCAATTAATGGTTTACGAACAAATCGTAGAATACGGTTTTTCCGTCCGCAAAACGGAAGAAATTATCCGTGCCTTGAACGAAGAAAGTGAAACGATTACCACTCCTACTCCGACGGCTAAAAAACAGCCGAATCAAGCGCAGGATTATCAATTACTGAAAAAACACCTTTCCGATTTCTTCCAATCGAAAGTGGCATTCAGTATCAATGACAAAGGAATGGGGAAAATCACGATTCCGTTTATTTCGACTGAGGACTTGGAGCGGATTATCCGGTTGTTGGATTCGATTAAAGGAGTTTAATTAGGGGGTTGCGATAAATACCGGACCTTGAAATTGTAAAACATTTTATATATTTTGTTAATTGCAAACGGTTTTTCATTGGCAAATGATACTCTTTATTTTTTATTCCGTCAAATTTAGCTCGGAATAGGGGTAGCGGATATGAAACGAATGATTTTAACGAAATAAGTAAATTAAACTTCATTTTTGATAAATCAATCTTTTATATCCCGTAGCTTTTTGCTATTTGTAGATTACAATTTATATTTTTTATAGATTATAATTCGTGTTTTTATTTTATCTTTGTACGCAGATTTAATTGAATATAAAATAACATGAAACGATTTTTCTTCTTTTTGAGTGGTTTTCTTCTGTGTTTTCCTCTGTGGGCAGACGAAGGTATGTGGATGCCGAACCGCCTGACTTCACAGGATTGGAACAAAATGCAATCCATGGGTTTAATGTTGTTGCCCGGACAGTTATATGACGAGGCGAATCCTTCGCTCTACAAGGCCGTCGTTCATTTCAATGGCGGTTGTACGGGTATTACGGTTTCCGATAAAGGATTGATTTTCACCAATCATCACTGCGGATTCGGCGCTATCCAGTCGCAGAGCGACGTAGATCACGATTATTTGAAAAACGGTTTTGTCGCCCGTACACAGGAAGACGAAATTCCCATACCGGGCATGTATGTCCTGTATTTACAGAACATCGTGGATGTAACCCGCTCGGTGCTCGACAGTTTGCCTGCCGGACTGAAAGAGCAGGACAGAGAAACCTTGATCAGGCAACGTACCGCCGCTATCCGGAATCAATACCGCGATTCGTTGGGGACAGATTATTCGATAACCGTAAACGCCTATTTTGCCGGTAATGAATATTACGCTAATATATATAAGAGGTATTCGGACATCCGGATGGTATTTGCACCGCCCTCGTCCGTTGGAAAATTCGGCGGCGAAACCGACAACTGGATGTGGCCCCGGCATACCGGCGATTTCAGTGTTTTCAGGGTTTATGCCAATGCCGGAAACGAACCGGCCGAATATGCGGAAACCAATGTGCCTTACCGTCCGGAATACTACGCGCCGGTTTCCTTAGACGGGTATAAAGAAGGCTCGTTTGCTATGGTGATGGGCTTTCCGGGAAGTACCGACCGCTACTTATCGTCGTGGGGAATTGAAAAACGAATGAAAAGCTCAAACGAACCGCGCATTGAAGTACGGGGCGTGAAACAGGATATTTGGCAGAAAGCCATGTTGCAAAGCGACGCCGTTCGCATTAAATATGCATCAAAGCACGCCGGCAGCGCCAATTACTGGAAAAATTCCATTGGAATGAACCGCGGCCTGGCACGGATGCACGTCATCGAACGGAAGCAGGCGCTGGAAAATCAGTTTGCCGCATGGGTAGCTCAGGATGCTGACCGGCAGGCAAAGTATGGTCCTGTACTGAACCTGCTGCAGGGAGGATATACCCATTCGATGGCCGATGCCCGCACTTCCGCCTATGTCCAAGAATCGTATTACAATGGAGCCGAAATTTTCCAGTTAGTCAGGATGGCCCAATACATCCATTCACAGAAAGGCAAAGTGGATCCGGATCAACTGTTCGACAATATAATAGTACCGTTTTATAAGAATTACGAGCCGGCTTTGGATGAAACAGTATTTGCCGCTATGGTAAAAATGATGCGGGAACACATCCCTGCGACACAATTGCCTGCTATTTTTAACGCCATCGACAAGAAATACAAAGGCGATTACGCGAGGTATGCTTCCGATGTTTATAAAAAGACCAATCTGACGTCGCTCAACTTAATCAAAGCGGCCTTAACCAATGAAAAGCAATTCAAGAAAATAGAAAAAGACCCGGCTTATCAACTGGCGCAATCCATCGATGAACTGCTCGAAAGCCTGTCGGCAGCCGTCAGCGACGATTCGTATAAAGTAAGCGAAGGTAAACGCCTGTTCATGGAAGGTTTGCGGGAAATGAATTCCGGGGTCAATTATCCGTCCGACGCCAATTCCACGATGCGCCTGACTTACGGACAAGTGGATGGATACCGTCCCTATGATGCGGCCTGGTACGATTATTATACAACCACCAAAGGTATATTTGAAAAATACGACATCAATAACCCGGAATTTAACGTGCAACCGGAAATCCTGGATTTGTTACGGAAAAAAGATTTTGGCCGGTACGGTAATAAAAACGGCGATATGAATCTCTGTTTCATCGCCAATCTGGATATTACCGGCGGCAATTCGGGCAGTCCGGTTTTTGACGATTGCGGACGATTAACAGGTTTGGCATTCGATGGCAATTGGGAAGCCATGAGCGGCGACATCGCCTTTGAAACCGATATCCAAAGATGTATTGCGGTGGATATTCGCTATGTCCTTTATATGATTGATAAATGGGGAAATTGTGGACGCCTGCTGGATGAGTTGACTATCGAATGAGAAGAAAATCCGCTTTTTGGGAACGGGTGCGGTTTAAGTACAAACTGCTTTTTCTGAACGAAAACACCTTGGAAGAGGTGTTCTCGTTTCGCTTGTCCCAATGGTCGGGATTTTGGGTATTACTCGCATTTATTGTTTTGTTGGTTACTTTGACGTCGGTGGTTATCATCAACACGCCCATCCGGAACTATTTGCCGGGGTATATGGATTCGGAAATCCGGCAGGAAATGATTGCCAACGCCTTGAAAACCGATTCGTTGGAACAGGTACTCCAGATACAGGCGCAATACATCGAAAACACAATCGCTATATTGAAAGGCGAAAGTCCCATAGCAGAAGTTCCGCAGCCCGATACGGTATCGGTCAAGCCGGGTAGTTTGGAAAAATCCAAAGAACTGGAGGAATTTGTGCGGAATTACGAAGAAGAGGAACGCTACAACCTGAATGTTTTGACTTCACTGGCATCCCTTCCGTCCAATTTAATTTTTTACCGTCCGGTGCAGGGTATCCTTTCCGGGCAATTCAATAATACCGAAAAACATTACGGGATTGATATTTCTGCTCCTCCCAAATCGAGCGTATTAGCGACGATGAAAGGTACGGTCGTCTTATCGGGATTCGATGCCAACGGCGGCTATGTTATTCAGATACAACATGCCAACGGCTTCCTGTCGGTTTACAAGCACAATGCTTTACTGTTGAAGAAACAGGGCGATGAGGTAAATGCCGGCGAAGCGATTGCGATCGTTGGGAATACAGGTAGCCTCTCGAACGGTACGCACTTGCATTTCGAGTTATGGTATAACGGAAAACCCGTCAATCCGGAAGAATTTATTGTATTTTGATATGGAAAAACGACAAATCGCTATCTTAGGTTCGACCGGTTCCATCGGGACACAAGCGTTGGATGTGATTCGCCGGCATCCCGAAAAACTGGAAGTTTACGCCTTAACTGCCCATCGTCAGGTGGAATTGCTGATTCAGCAGGCGCGCGAATATATGCCCGAAATGGTGGTCATTGCCGACGAAACAAAATACAAACAACTGAAAGAAGGCTTACAGGATTTACCCATCAAGGTATGGGCGGGCGCCGAAGCCCTGGCGCAAGTGGTGGAAGCCGAACCCATCGACATGGTGCTGACGGCTATGGTCGGCTATGCCGGTTTGAAACCCACTATCCATGCCATCAAAGCCGGTAAAGCTATTGCGCTTGCCAATAAGGAAACTTTAGTGGTAGCCGGCGAACTGATTACTCAATTGGCTTCCGAATACCGGGCGCCCCTTTTGCCGGTCGATTCTGAACACTCGGCTATTTTCCAGTGTTTGGTGGGCGAAGGAGATAATCCGGTGGATAAAATCTTTTTGACTGCATCGGGCGGCCCGTTCCGCAATTTCACTTTGGAACAATTGAAACGGGTTACCAAGAACGAGGCTTTAAAGCATCCGAACTGGAATATGGGCGCAAAAGTTACCATCGATTCCGCCAGTTTGATGAACAAAGGCTTTGAAATGATCGAAGCCCAATGGCTTTTCGGCGTCCATCCCGAACAAATTCAGGTGCTGGTGCATCCCCAGTCGATTATTCACTCGATGGTGCAGTTTCGCGACCGGTCGATTAAGGCGCAATTGGGATTGCCCGACATGCGATTGCCGATTCAGTACGCCCTGACCTATCCCGAACGTCTGAAATCCGATTTTTTGGAGTTAGATTTCAATAAATTCCAAACTTTAACGTTTGAAGAACCGGATACCTCGCGGTTCCGCAATTTGGGATTTGCCTTTGAAGCTATTCGGCAAGGCGGTAATATGCCGTGTGTCCTGAATGCAGCCAATGAGGTGGTAGTCGCCGCTTTTTTGCAGGATAAAATCGGGTTCCTGGCCATGAGCGATGCGATTGAACGGGCGATGCAGACAGTCGAGTTTATCGCTACGCCATCGTATGAAGATTTAGTAGAAACAGATAAAAAAACAAGAGCGCTCGTGTCATGGCGGACTTGATCCGTCATCCCATAAGTGCCATTAATAAAGAATTATAATTTAGAAGAATAATGGAAACAGTTATAATAAAAGCGCTTCAGTTAATCCTGAGTTTATCTATTTTGGTGATTGTCCACGAATGCGGGCATTTCCTTTTTGCAAAACTTTTTAAGGTGCGGGTCGAAAAATTCTATTTGTTCTTCAACCCCTGGTTCAGTTTATTTAAGTTCAAACCCCGGAACAGTGAAACCGAATACGGCATCGGCTGGTTGCCCTTGGGCGGTTATGTGAAAATCGCCGGTATGCTGGACGAAAGCATGGACAAGGACGCGTTGAAGCAACCGCCCCAACCCTGGGAATTTCGTACGCGACCGGCCTGGCAACGCCTGTTTATTATGGTAGGTGGTGTGCTGATGAATTTTATCCTGGCTTTTTTCATCTATTCCATGGTGGTTCTGGCCTGGGGCGATAATTATATCCCGATTCAAAAAACACCCTTGTATTTCAGCGAAACGGCGCATCAAGCCGGATTTCAGGACGGCGATATTATTCTGACTGCCGATGGAACGCAACTTTCCCGTTACGACGATTTGGATTTATTCCGGGTCATTGATGCGGACAACGTTACCTTGTTACGCAATGGAAATGAAATAACCCTGCATTTGCCTGCCGATTTCAAAAGTCAATTTTTAACTTCTAAAACGCCTTTTGCGGATATTTCCGTTGCGCAGGTGGACAGTGTTGTTCCCGGAAGCAGTGCCGAAAAAGCCGGTTTACAAGTCAATGACCGGATTATTTCCGTTGATGAAACGACGACGAATGCCTTTACCATTGTTTCGTCGCAACTTTCCAAACACAAGGATTCGGATGTGAAATTAGGAATAGTTAGAGGACAAGATACGTTACGTCTGGTGGCGCATGTGAATGAGGAAGGTAAATTGGGCTTTTTGTCCAACCGCCCTTTGGTAGGTGTGAGCGACCATTACGGCTTTTTTCAGTCGATTCCGGTAGGCATCGGATTGGGTGTAAGGAAAATGGCATTTTATGTGCTGCAATTGAAATTAGTTTTCAGCAAAGCCGGAATAAGCGGCATCGGTGGTTTTGGGGCGATCGGTAACCTTTTTCCGCCAACATGGGACTGGTTTGCTTTCTGGATGATGACGGCATTGCTTTCCATTATGTTGGGAGTCATGAATTTATTACCTATCCCGGCTTTAGACGGCGGCCATGTTATGTTCCTCGTCTACGAAGTCATTACCCGCCGGCAGCCCAACGAAAAATTCCTCGAATACGCTCAGATGATGGGGATGGTTCTTTTGATCTCCTTGCTGCTGTATGCCAATGGAATGGATGTGGTGCGGGCGTTCTTTCATTAAACACCTCTCCAAAGAGTATCCGTTGTTTTATTATGGGTTAAGGATCGACTCCAATAGACAATTCCACGTTGACTTCCGTACCTTGACCCGGAGTGGAGTTAATATCGAGTTTTCCGTTGTGTATCGTCAGGCGATCGGACAGGTTTTTCAAGCCCAAACCTTGTTTCACCTTATTGGGGTCAAATCCACAACCGTCATCATGTACCGTCAACAACAGGTTTTTTTCGTTTTGAATCAATTGCACGTTAATATTTTCCGCTTCCGAATATTTAACGGCATTATTGACTAATTCGATGACGCAACGGTAAAGCAGCAATTCCCGGTTTTCGGATATGCGTTTGTTTTCGCCGTAAAAGTGGAAATGTACATGGGGAAAAGCGCGGCAAAAATCGTCGAGCGATGTTTTCAAACCGGAATGAGTCAACGCGACGGGCATCAGGTTACGGGCAATGTGGCGAAGTTCTTCGATGGAGTGGTCGAGCAACGAGCGTGCATTTTCAAGGTGATCGAGGTTGTCGAGATTGATTTTGACGGCTGCGAGCATCCCTCCCAGTCCGTCGTGCAATTCGCGGGCAAGGCGTTTCCGTTCGGCTGTTTCGCCTTCGATGACCGATTTCGATACTTCCACCTGTTTTTCCTGTTCCAACTGTTTGATTTTCTGGCGCGACAGGCGCCGGTTATACAAATAAATCACCAACAATGCGATGGAGATGGCGATTACCAGAATGATTATCCATGTATACAGTATTCTTGCTTTTTCCATGGCGGCGATTTTTATTTCTTTTTTTTCGGTTTCGTATTTGACTTCTTGTTCGGTAAGCGATTCGTGCAAACTTTTTTCATTGTATTTATGAACCAGTTCATGGTATTTGTTTAAAAAAAGCGTAGCTTTCTGTTTATTTCCCAAGTGAACATTGGCGTAAGTCAAGTTGGCGGTAATATTAAGACCCATGTCTATGTTGATAGAATCCAGTTCCCATGCTTTCATGGCGGCTATGTCACATTCCTTGTATTTTTCCCGGATGCGATAGATATTTGACATCCCCTTATATGCATTAGCCGTCAATGCCGGGTTATGCAACTGTTCGGCTATGGCCAGTCCTTCTTGTCCGTATTTTTCTGCTTTATTCATATCTTTCAGTCCTCCGGAATACAGTTCCGACAAGGCGATAAGGATGTAACTGTCCATTGTATTGTTGTGATGCAGTTGCTTGCCGGCTTCGAGCGCTTGTAAGAAATGCTCTTCCGATCGATTATACTCTTTTAAATTGTAATAAGAACTTCCAAGGGAATAATGGCAATGCGATATCCATGTTGCTAAATTTAATTCTTCCGCCAATGCCAATGCCCGTTCCGAATACCGGATAGCATGTTTGTTGTCCTGCAAGGCAGAGTAAGCGCTTCCTATGTTTCCCAGCGCCGCCAGTATGCCCTGTTTGTCATTATTTTTCTCCGCTATTTTTAAGGATTTTAGTTGGTATTCGAGCAATTTGTTGTACATGCTTTGGTTACCGTAAGCCACCGAATAACTGGTATAAACGGATCCTTCCTGCCGGCTGTCTTTCGCTTCGATGGCTAATTGAAGCGCTTTATCAAAATAGAAAAGGGCGGAGTCATACAGGGCTTTCCCTACATAAATTCGACCGGTATATTCGTTAAAGACGGATTCCATGTATTTGTTTTTTTCTTTTTGTGCGAGCGGCAAGCCGCTGTTAATACATTCGAGAAGAATTCTCGAGCTACCGGTACTTTCCAAAACTGTTTTGTACAGTTTGAATTGTTCTTCAACCGGTAGATTGCCATTTCTCAGTACATTGAGCAGCGAATCTACATTGGTTTGCGCTTGTGCTGTAAGGCAGGCCAGCAGGAGTAATGCTGTAAATACGGTGTGTTTCATTTTTTTCTTTTTTATGTTTCCTTTTGAAGTGGTTTATTTCTGTCCGGGCTATTTCCTTTGCGCTCTTTGCGCCTCTACAGTCGATTCTTTACCGTAAAGGCGCGAAAGACGCGAAGTGTTTATTCGTTTTCGATTGGCAACTTGCCGATTGCTGAACGCAACTCGTCGACTGCTTGTGCAGCGGGAAATACACCGGTTTGTTTGGGCGCCGATGACGACGAATCGTCCAAAAAGAGCCATCGCAATCCGCTTGGTTTTTGGGTAGTAAATTCTACTATTTCGTAGTCTGGGGCGTACGAGATGGAATAGAGTATGTTCCAGCCCTTTTTGCAGGAAACGTTGAAATCGATGCCATCCGATGTGCCGTTGACTTCAAAATCTTTGGTGGTGTAGATAAACACTGCCAAATCTACTTCTTTGTTCGATGGAACGGCGGCATACGCCAATTGACCCAGTCTGCTGTTTTTACTGTTATAGGCGTAGAAACCATCCAGCATACAGGCCTCGACGGTTTCGCCAAGATTTATTTGTTCGAGGTACTCTTTGTCGGGGACGGGCAGGATGATGGTAAACCCTCCGCCGGAATAATCGGTTTTAGCCAGCACGTAGCCATCCACTATCGCTTTTACGGTAGCAATGTTTGAATTGCCGTTTTCTACCTGCCCGGTAATTTTATACCCGTCCTCCTCCTTGTCATCTCCTTGACATGCGACGAACGATATACTTAGCAGCATGATTGTCGCCATAAGCAGACTTACGGAAAAGCCTGTTTGGTTTTTGAAAGTTAATCTTTTCATTTTTTTCTTTTTTGTGCTCCTTGCGGGGCGGTTGATAATTTGTTTTTTATTTATTTACCGATTCAAGAATATTTTCGGGAACTTCCTGTGGAGTCGTGATATTCCGGAATACAGCATACTTTTTTTTAGTAGCGCAATCGTCAAGTAAAATCTGTACGGTTCCGTAAATACAAGCATCGGTTACCGTTAAATCGCAAAAAAAGTCCGGTATTACTATTTTATCATTGAGTATATCAATGGGCTTTGTAATTGAGAACCCGCCCTTGAAAGTTACACTTACTATGTAGCTTTTTTTAGAATCTAAATGCAACTCATCGGCAAGCAGATCTAATTCAGTAACTTGTGTAGCATCTGCCGAAAGAGTAAGTTTTAATTCCACGTTTTTCGATTTTTCAAAAGCGATAGTCCCGGAATAAATCTGAGGTTCGGTGAAACGGATAAACTTGCCTTTCGGATAATCGGCAGCAACGAAGTCGTCCGCCGCCAGCGGAATATCGGTCAAAACGTGAGGATTTTTCTTGTCGAGCGAAACAATGAAAAAACATGGCGGCGTTTCTGCTCTTTCAAATTCGCCTTTATCGATTCCTTTAAAGCAGACCAGCGCATATTTGGCCGTTGTTTCTTTTGCAAGGGTGATCGCAGAGTAATAGCTTGTTTTTATCGAATCGTTATCTGCAATTTCATGCGTGGCGGTAACGGTTTCGACATCCAATGGTTTGGAAGGATTTTCCGCGTTTACCATAAACAGCCGTCCGGACAGCAGATCCGCATTTGCCTTGTGAAGGTTCAATGCAGGAGTCGAATACGAGATGCGGAATGACGCTCCGCTAACGCTGTCGACGGCAAGTTCCAGACCGATTCCCGCTTTGTTAGCCGACGCATCGACTGCGAGGTAGGTTTCGTACTTTTTCAGGATAGTCTGGTCGTTCGGACCGCACCCGAAAAACAGGGTTGCTATTAACAGCAGACTTAATAATCTTACTTTTTTCATTTCTTTGTTTTTGTGCTCCTTCCGGAGCGGTGAATCATTATTTTTAATTTCCTTCGCTCTTTTTGCGTCTTCGTGGTAAATCTTTTCAACTGCAAAACCGAGAAGGATGCAAAGTTTATCACTAAAACAGCAATCCCTGTTATTTTTTAGGAGGTGATAACTGAACCTCCCGAAATTCTGCCTCACCGATTTCGTTCGGCACAATTTCGATCGATGGCCGGCCAACCATAACCCCCATTTTTACTCCGCAACGGATGTAATATACCTTACCCGGCTCTATATTGAGAAACACTTCCGAACGTGTTTCCGTTTTCGCCCAAACCTTTTGCAGTCCGGTTTGGTTAACCTGTACCGAAGCCCATGTGTTGTTTTTGACTTTGCACAGCACCCACTCATCGCCCAAGCGCAAGTCGTAATCAAGCATACTTCCGGTCATTTTCTTGGGACGGTAAATGTTGATGACGGCGTAATCGCCGCCGCTGCTTTCTTCAGTATAATAGCCCTCGTTGGCCGGCGGCCGAGCGCCGAGCGTTTCTTTTTCCAACACCGGTTCGGCGCTTTCGACCGGATCCAGACCGAATACGTCTTTGGTTCCGTTTTCGTATTTAATCATAAATATTTCTGCTCTTCCCAATACATACAATGGGCCGTCCGGGTTTTCAAACTTTTTATATTTCACTTCCGCATCCCCGATTTCAAGGACGCGCGACCGGATTTCATCGCCGGTTTTCAGGATAATCGTGTCCTGCGCTGTGACGGATAAAATCCATCCGAGGCATAAACCGATTGTCAATAATATTCTCCTGCTTTTCATACGGATTGAATTTAATTGATTATTTTAAGAAATTTGTGCTTTTCCTGTCCTTTTTTCAGGCAGGAATATTCCCGCCAAAACAATATAAGCACAGGGCATGAGCACTTTTGAAAACGACAAGATCCATTGTACAAGTAAAAATAAAGTTACTACAAAAGAACTTCCGCTGCTATCGTACCTGTCCTGTAAGTTATAATAAACACACCACAGTAACCATGCAGACGAAAAGACGATTACCGTTACCACCGTTGCGCGGACAAGACTTTTCTTTTTCGACGCAAACAGGATAGCGGCGGCAAACAGGGCGATAGACAGATTAACGATCATATATACATACGGATCTACTCTAAATTTCCATTCTAAAAAATCGAGAGAGTCCATTTGAATATACTCTATCAACAGGAATATCGCTGATATTAAATTTATTGCAATGGATGCCAGCAGCAGTATTTTAGCCTTTTGAACTTTCCCTTTTAGCAGGAAGATCCCTGTAAAGAGTAACAAAATGATGGCAAGAGAGAATACAGTTATGCTGTAAAAATTAAATTGAATGGGGAATTTCATCAACAGACTGGTAACAAATAAGATGGGATTCCCCAACAATGCTACAACCGAAGCGACTATGAGGGCGATACCTCCGCTTTTCAGTTGCGCCGGTTTACCGAATGTTTCCGCCGTTGCCTTGGGATTCCGTCCGTAGCGGTTTTCTTTTTCCTGTCCCGGCGTTACCATCAATATGAACAACCAGATGCTTCCGATAAAGGGAATTAATCCTATTAGAAGCGTCCAGCCACTTTTGCCTAAGTCGTGCAACCGGCGAACGGCAACAGCCATGCTTGGAAGCAATACGGCTACAATATACGTACAATATACATAATGCGTAATAAAAATAGCTCTATCTGCCTTATGAAACAAATAGGGATTGATAAGCGCTATGATAAGCGATGCCAGAAATGTCCATGCGATAGCAAAAATCACGTTAAACAGCGCAAACATCCAAAATTCCTTCCGTCGCGCCCGACCGCTGAAATCAGCGTAATGTCTTAAAACTTTTAAATACCATTTCATAACCCATTCAATTAGCGATTGAATACTATAAACTTCACTTCCGATTCACCTAAATCATGCTTTGTAACCGACGATCGACCGGTTGATGCCGAATAGTGTGATTCTTCATATATATAACCCACTTGTGCTGTGGCTTCCGATGTGCTAATGTACAGTCGTTTCATCTGAATACTGCCGATATCGAAACTGTTGTAAGTGCTTGTAAGTGGGAATACCCTTGAATTTTCCACTTCTATCTTGCCAAAACGGACGTTGTCAATATCGACCTCTTCCAGATAGAGTTTGAGATGGTGAATCGTTTTTTTATCGGCCGACAGGACAAACAAAACCCATGCCTTCGCCGTGTTTTTGAAAGCCGCTTCGCCGATATAAATCTTTTCACCGGCGGCGGTTGACGGAAGTTCAAAACCGAGTTCCGTAACCGAAAAGCCGGTATTAGCCGTTTGTACCCGTTTAGCCGTCGGAGTGGTTGCTTTCGATGGGGCCGCTTCGTTCTTTGCAACGGCATTGGCGGTAGCGTACTTGGGTGCAGCCGGTCGGGCAGCCGGCGCAGGCTTGTCCGACGGTTTATTGATATGGCGGATACTGATTTCCGAATTTATCCTGTCGAACACATCTTTTTCGCCGTTTTCATAAGTAATCATAAAGATTTCGGAAGCCGGCAATACGTATGCCGGCCCCGATAAATTACCATGTTTCTTATAACGCACTTCCGAATCGCTGACGTCGGTGATTTTAGCCCGTACTTCCGTGCCGTCGGTTTTCAGGATAATATCTTGTGCTGCGATTCCGAGCATAAAGCTCAGAACAAACAGAGTAAAAAACAAATATCTCTTCATGACTTTCGATTTAGAAGACCCAGTTGAATCCTACTGTAAAACCAAAATTCGGCCAATCGAGTTCATCAATTTTCCCTGTAATATAATCGGTATTAAACGACAGGGCAAATGAATTGGATAAAATCCATCGGAAGGAAGCGCCCATACCGGCTCCAAAAACGCCGTCGGTAGTACCGGTTTGTGTTCCGCTCGCAATGTCGCCCTGAACAAGTCCGATGCTTGGCCGCAGGTCGAAATAAAATTTATAGTCCGACATTGGAAAGGAAAACAGTGGGCCGACCAGCGTTCCACGCAATCCGATCGAAGCATCGCTATTATTAGACAAAGAGTAGCTCGAACCGAAAAGCGAGATCTGAATACCGATATTATCACTGAACAGATAACCGGCATTAATGCTGTAATGTACGCCTCCGTCGACATTAGAATAGTCTTCCAGCACCGTACCGCCGCCGATGAGGAAGCCGAGATAGCCTTTTTTGTGTCCGAGTTGCGGATAGTTGGCCGTTGCCACCGGTTGACTGTAAGTCTGCGTTTCCTGCTTTTGGACAACTGCCGGTTGGGATATTGCCGTCCTCGGAACGGCAGTAGTAGTCGGCGTTTCAGCCTTTGCGCCCAATTCGGTAAATACATCTTTGTCGCCATTTTCATACCGGATCATAAAGATCTTCGATTTAGCCAGCGAATAATTGGGTCCCGATTCATTACCGTACTTCTTGTACTTCACATCGGTAGTTCCAATTTCCACCACTTTTGCTTTGATTTCCTCGCCATTTGTCTGGATAATAATATCCTGCGCGTGGATAAAAGACCAGCTTGCAATTGCAAACACTGTACATAAAATAACTCGTTTCATAACTTTACATTTTTTGTAGTTTAACAATACTTGATAATTAATAGCATTCTTTTATATAAAATAACACAACAAAAGTACGAGGTAAAAAATGAATATACTATCCCACTTTTGGGAGTTTTTTATTTTATTAAACATTAAATATATTAATACGCTAAATAGTCAATAGTCGATTTGCCTGTTACTTATTGAATATAAACACGATTGTAAAAAAACTTTTTTTAGTAGGTAATTAATTATTTATGTTTATATTTGTACCAAATAATCGTTTGATGTTTTCATAAGAAAGTTAATAGTTCTAAAATTGTACATTAAAACAGTTTTGCCATGATTTCAGTTCACATTGTTGACGACCACAAGATGCTGGTCGAAGGGATAAGTAAGGTGATTAACGAATCGGGAGTCGCTACCGTAACCCATATTTCGTACACCATTACAGAATGCAAAGCGTCGCTGGAAAAAGCTTTGCCGGATATTTTGTTACTCGACCTGAGCCTTCCGGACGGAAACGGAATTGATTTCTGCTCAGAAATCCGTCGCAAGTATCCCCAATTAAGAATACTGATTCTTACTACTCACGATGAATATTCCATAGCCAGGCGGGTACTGAATAACGGCGCTTCGGGCTATATACTAAAAAAATCGTTATCGAAAGAAGTGATAGAAGGCATTGAAACTGTAATGCGAGGCGAAATATTCCTTTGCGAAACCATTGATATTCTGATGAAAAAACGAACCGACGAACCGGTTTGGCTTACGCTGCGCGAACAGGACATTCTGCGTTATATTATTGATGGATACACTAATCAGGAAATTGCAGAAAAAATATTTTTAAGTGTGGAAACAATTAAGACATACCGAAAAAACCTGATCTTTAAATTAGGTGCACGAAATTCGATGACGCTGGTAAAAATGGCGCTTGAAAATAAATTGGTTTGAATCCGTCTTTCTCGGAGTGGGAGAGAACGTCAACGCACCCGCAAATCCCGCTTCAACATTACCCCAATGTAAATCCCGATGAGAATCGTATTGAAACCGAGGCGCCACCAGGTATTAGCAATCGGAACAAAACAAGAGAAGAGATACAAACCCAGCGCTAAACCTGTGTAAATACCTGTCGTTTTCAAATCGTAACGGATGGGATAATACTTTTGTCCGATGAAATACGAGAGCGACATAATGAGTCCGTTTCCGATAAGCGATGCCCAAGCGCAGGCATGGTAACTGTATTTCGGAATAAAAACAATGTTGAAAACCAAAATAAATACAAATCCGATAAAGGAAAAAAGAGTGCCCCAATAAGTTTTATCCGACAGTTTGTACCATATCGACAGATTGAAATAAACCGCAAAAAACAACTCGCCTATCAGTACAACAGGCACAATATCCAGCGCACCGAAATACTTTGGAGCGATAAAATATTTGAAAATATCTAAGTAGAACATCACGCCCAGGAAAACCAGTAATCCGAGTATAACAAAATATTTCATCACTTCGGCGTACGTCTGTTCGGCATTTTTTTCCTTGTTCTTTTCAAAAACAAAGGGTTCGTAAGCGTAACGGAAAGCCTGTGTAAACATCATCATAATCATGGCAATTTTGAAGCAAGCGTTGTAAACGCCCAACTCGCTGCTCCATGCATCATGGTCGGGATACACTGCCGGGAAAACGATTTTATCCACCACTTGATTGCACATGCCGACCAAGCCCATCAACATCAGCGGGAAGCAATAACGAAGCATTTGTTTCGCCAGCGCCGCGTTGAAGCGGTAACGAAAGCCGGTCAGTTCCGGAAGCAAACAAAGGGTTTGAATGCTTGTGGCCAGCAAATTGGATATAAAAACATAACCTAAGCTGAAGTCTTCCCGCCAAAACCAGTCGATCGACGAAGGCGAATAATCGTTAATCCACGGGCAAATGACAAGGAAGAAGATGCAAAAAATCGCATACAAGCCAATGTAAAGGATTTTCAACAGGCCGAATTTGACCGGCCGTTTCCGGTATCGCAGATAAGCAAAAGGAATTGCGCTGAAAGCATCCAAACTTACGATAATCAGCATCAGGCGAATATAATTGGCCGGCGCATCTTCATCCCAGATAATGGGGCGTATTACCGGCAGGAAAATCAGGAAGACGGCTAAAAACGAAACAGCTAATCCCCCTACCAGAATCAAAGTTGTAGAATAAACGGTACGGACGTCGTATTTGTTGTTTTGATTGGCGAAGCGGAAAAACCCGGTTTCCATGCCGAAAGTCAGTATCACGAGGAACAATGCCGTATAGGCATAGAGGTAGTTCATCATGCCGTATTCGCTCTGCAAAAGGGCGTAGGTGAGAAACGTCGTCATCAACCAACTGATGGATCGGACTAAGATGGTGCTGCCACCATAAATAGCGCTGTCTTTGATTAGTGATTTTATCCCGGCCATAATGATTTAAAACAGGTGTCCTTGTTGCTCTGCCCGTGTTCGTCCCAAATGCGAATAAGCCAAGGGTGTAACTTCCCGTCCCCGCGGCGTTCGTTTAATAAACCCTTCTTTGATAAGGAACGGCTCATACACTTCTTCAATAGTGCCCGAATCTTCGCCGAGAGCGGTAGCGATAGTAGTCAATCCCACCGGGCCGCCGCCGAATTTATCAATGATGGTGAGTAAAATCCGGTTATCGATTTCATCCAGACCGTATTTGTCGATATTCAAAGCTTCCAGGGCGAAACATGCGATGGTTTTATCAATTTTTCCGGTCCCTTTCACCTGGGCGAAATCGCGAACGCGTCGGAGCAGGGCATTGCAGATACGGGGAGTTCCCCGGCTCCGGGAAGCGATTTCAACCGCCGCATCGTCATTGCAGGGAATATCGAGAATAGCAGCCGAACGTTTTACGATGGCCGTCAGTGTTTCCACATCGTAATACTCCAGATGCAGATTAATACCGAAGCGTGCACGCAAAGGCGAAGTCAGCAAGCCACTCCGGGTAGTTGCGCCGACCAGAGTAAACGGTTCGAGTTCGATTTGAATGGAGCGGGCGCTGGGGCCTTTATCAATCAGGATGTCGATGCGGTAGTCTTCCATGGCCGAATAAAGGTATTCTTCCACTACCGGACTTAAACGGTGGATTTCGTCGATAAACAGGACATCGTTTTTCTGCAAAGAAGTCAGAACGCCCGCCAAATCGCCGGGTTTATCCAGTACCGGGCCGGAAGTAATTTTGAATCCGACATTCAATTCGTTGGCAATAATATTGGAAAGCGTTGTTTTCCCCAAGCCGGGAGGGCCGTGCAGCAGGACATGATCGAGGGCTTCGGCGCGCATCCTTGCCGCCTGTACAAAAATCTTCAGATTCTCAACAATTTTATCCTGACCGCTGAAACTCATGAAAGACAGGGGGCGCAGCGCATTTTCAAATTCCTTTTCCCTTTCGTTCAGATTCGTGTTGTGTATGTTGTATGTATCCATAATTATACTTTTTCTCCGTAAGCCAAATCGCCGGCGTCGCCCAGTCCGGGAACAATGTACGCTCTTTCGTCTAACTCCGGATCGATGGCGGCAACCCAAACGGTAGTTTTGTCTTCCGGGAAAAACGTTTGGGTGTTTTCTATTCCTTTCCGACTGGCAATGACGCAGGCAATATGCACCGCTGCCGGTTCGCCCCGTTTCAACAAGCTTTGGTATGCCAGATGCAAAGAGCCGCAGGTGGCCAGCATCGGGTCCGTAATCAACAGTGTTTTCCCTTCGATGGACGGCGAAGAAACATATTCCACCCCGATTTCAAAACAGGTATGATTAAGATTATACTTCCGTGCAGCCGATATAAACGCATTGTCTGCTTTGTCGAAGATTTCCAGAAACCCCTGGTGAAAAGGCAAACCCGCCCGTAACACCGTTGCCAGAACGATGGAATCGGAAATTAAAGGAATAGAAGATACGCCTAAGGGGGTTTGTACAATAGTCGTCGAATAATGCAATGATTTGCTGATTTCGTAAGCGATGATTTCCCCGATTCGCTCGATGTTTTTCCGGAAACGGAGCCGGTCGCCGTGGATATTTACATCCCTGATTTCTGCAAGAAACTGATTGAGAACGCTGTTGTTTTCGCTTAGATTATGAACCGTCATACCTGTGTTTGTTTTTACGACCCCAAAGTTAGTGATTTTTCAAAACTAAAAGATAAAAACCATTCTATTTGTAGTTTGTCCATCAAAAAAATTATGTAATTTTACATCGCAAACATCAACATAAAAGAACAGTATATTATGAAAAGTAATTTAATCCGTTTCGATTGGGCTGCCAAGCGCCTGTTGCGGCAAAAATCCAACTTTGTCGTGTTGGAAGGATTGTTGTCCACCTTATTGAAGGAAAATATTCGTATCGTACGCATGTTGGAAAGTGAAGGCAACAAGGAAAATACCGAAGACAAATTCAATCGCGTAGATATGCTGGCCGAAAACAGCAAAGGCGAATTAATCATTGTAGAAATCCAGAATAACCGGGAGCTGGACTATTTTCACCGGATGCTGTACGGCGTATCGAAAGCGATAACGGAATACATCCGGGAAGGAGAAGAATACAATCACATCAAAAAACTCTATTCGATCCATATCGTTTATTTTGATTTGGGTCAGGGTGAAGATTATGTCTATCATGGCCGGACCGAGTTTCGGGGAATTCATAAACACGATGTATTACAACTGTCGGAACGGCAACAGGAACAATTTACCCATAAAGATGTGGGCGATTTATTTCCGGAATACTACGTCCTTCGTGTCGATGAATTTAATAAGAAAGCGATAACTCCCTTAGATGAATGGATCT